>NZ_JAUBPT010000048.1:16038-49099 GCF_036700905.1 Microcoleus sp. S13_C3
TTAGTTGGGTGGGGGCGGGTTTATGAGATTGTGGGTTTTAGGCATTTATTGTCGGTGAACCGGCCCCTACAAGATTTATGTTCGGTGATGGAAAGATTATCTTAGCGAACCGGGACTTTATACGTTAGTTTAAAGGGTTTAAAATTAGCTTTATTTTTGGCTGTTCCGCTCAATTCAAGTTCGTAAATTCCTGCCTTGGGAAACACGATATCACCTCCCGGAATCCCTTGATATTTCTCCGCAGATATGGCGGTCAAAGGCGGCTGCATCAGCGGCTTATCCCCATCTTTACGATTTTTAGGATAAACAGCCAGTTTGCAATTACACTGCTCTAGGGGGATAATTTGACCGCCCCGGCGAGTTAGGGCAAACCAGACTCTCGCAGGCTGTCCGGCGCGGGGATTGTGGTTGGGTTCCAGGTGAAAGGTAGCGGCTACATCTCCCGATACTTCGATTTCGTGCGCTAAAACTGAAATTGAGTTTAACTGCGGCGCACTGAGAATTTCTGCTTCAATTAGCAATCCCAAAAATACTAACAATCCTAAACTTTTACTTTTGTTTGACAGGCGAAACATAGAAATTTTCTAGTGATAATACTGACCAAAAAAAGCGCGATCGCACAAACGTAACTAGCACCACAACCACCGCTAACACCGCTGTCAGCAGTTGATTGTGCAACTTCCATTCAAAGCCGCCGAGATAGTGGGAACCGATGAGTGCCGCGTGTACAGCGCACAGCAAGAAAGCTGGAACGCTTAACAGATGAAGCATTCGCCACAGTTGGCCTAAATAATTTTGAATACGATCGCAACTTGTAACCGCCGCCGGCAACATCAACAGCAGCGCCGTCATTCCAGCCGCCATTCCCAACTGATGCTGCGGCAACATAAAAGATAGCGCGTCAAAATTCCATTTCAGCGTATGATCCAGCATATGAAACGTGTGGGCGACTGCTAGGACAAACGCGGCCACACCCAAGGCGCGGCGATAGCGCAACAGTTGCGGCAAAAACTTGCTAACCGGACGCGCCAACAGTGCTAGCATCAAGCACAGCAGCGCTGCGTGGCCCGTAAAATCAACCATTTCATCGGTTCGCAGCAAGGTAAGAATCCCGATCGCCACCGTCACCCAACCACCCATCCGAAACAGTTGACTGCGCTTGTCCGCGCTCAATCTGCCAGCAAAAAAACTCACTCCCAGCATAGTTGGCAAGGTGCCGAGTCCAAAAGCCAGCATCGTCGTCGCACCCAAAACCGAATTTCCCGTTTCCGCCGCCTTAATCTGCGCCGCATAGAGGAAACCGCAGGGAATCAAACCCCAAAGCAAACCCAAAGCAACCGGCACCCACCAGTTTTTTTGTGCCGAAAGCTTGCTCATTGCTTGTCCGACTCGATCGTGCGACATTGGGTGCAGCAGCGGCAATCTCGGCAGCAAGTTCGGTTTAATTTGCACTACTCCGAACCAAATTAGCATCGTGCCCGTGAGAAGTGCGATCGCCCGTCGCAATTCGCTACCCGTACCTGCCAAAAGTCCGCCAGCAATTAACACCGAACCCAGTCCGCCAATTGCAGCACCAACCAAAGCGTAAGCAGCAATTCTCCCCAAATTTAGCAGCAGGTGAAAGCGGAAAGCAGCTAATTTATCGTTGCGGGAATTAGAAAGAGAAAACGCCATTGTCAGCGGGCCGCACATCCCCGCGCAGTGACCGAAACTGCCGAGAAATCCTAAAGTTGCAATTAGCAGGATGTCGAGCATATTGAGTCATACGATTTTAGATTTTAGATTTTAGATTTTAGATTTTTTTTTACTGCTTACCTATTACCTATTACCCCATGCCCTGCGCGGGCCAATGCCCCATGCCCCATGCCCCATGCCCCATGCCCCATGCCCCATGCCCAATTACCCATTTTGAATTCCGATTGCTAAAATTCCCAAAATTTTATCAACCTGATTCAAAAAATACTCCAATAAATCTATTGGAACTGCTTGCCCTTCCAGCATTAAAAACTTCCAAATTTCTCCCGTTGTCACCACCCCATAAATCCTCGATACCTGATTTCCATCCCGTTCGTTAAACAGTTGAGCTGCATACATTTCCGCTACGCACTGACCCAACCCAGCATTAATATTTTCCTTTTTAGCCTCAACGATTAAAATCGCCGGCGCGCTAACCATCAGGAACTCTACCGATCGACTGATCAGAAAATGGCAATTGCCGTTTAATCCCAAGTCGCTGTCAACCGTAAAATCAACTCCCGAAAACAAACTAATGCGATCGGGAAACTGTTTGGTAAGTTCCAGCAAAATCGGCGTAATAATCATTTCTGAGCGTGATTTTTCCGTATTACTCGCCAGAGCAAAAGGAACATTATAAGCTAAAGTTTCTGTTAAATGATTGCTGCATTCTAAAGCAGGTACGGCAGAAAACAAATCTTGCCTCTGCGAAATCGTTAAATTCAAAGCTTTTTTGACGCTTGCCAAACTAAAATCGCTGTAAGCCATACATTTTACCCTTGATTTTTCACTTTCTTAGGACTTACGCAATTGACACATATAGCCTTTCTCAGTAACATGAGGTGTTCACGCGGGCATTGGGCATTGGGCATTGGGCATTGGGCAAACAGGGCATTGGCCAAACAGGGCATTGGGCATTGGCCAAACAGGGCATTGGGCATTGGGCATTGGCCAAACAGGGCAATGGGCATTGGGCATTGGCCAAACAGGGCATTGGGCATTGGCCAAACAGGGCATTGGGCATTGGGCATTGGGCATTGGGCATAGGACTCGCCCCCATACCTCACCACGCTTGAGAACCGCTATAGTATGGTGCGTCTGAGGTTTAGATCATTAATAATCGCTCTCTAACGAAATCCTGACGCACCCTACAAGTCTAATGACTAATGTCTAATGACTAATGACTAATGACTAATGACTAATGACTAATGACTAATGTCTAATGACTAATGACTAATGACTAATGACTAATGACTAATGACTACTTTTGTGCTGGATGCGCCGCCGCCGGCGAAGCTGCACCCATTTGATTTATAGCAGCAATTAGCTGATAAAGCCGCCCCAAATCCCGCTGGTTGAAATGCAAAACTAGGCGCGGCAGATCGAAAGTTGCATCTCCTATTTCCGGTTCCAAAGCTTGACTTTTTTCAATTTTTCCGGTGACAACAATATCGCTAAAATCTGTATTTAGCCGATCGACATTCTCCTCAGAAAGCTCTGTTTTCAAGCGAATTACCAATTTTTCGCGCACGTAGCGGCAGGAGTGATAAACCAGATAAAAACTTGCGATCGCCTCGCAAGCGACATTTACATCGTCAGTAATCGTATACAGGCTGCGATCGTTGACTGAAATCAAGCCCCTGCCCCGCAATTGTTTTTGCACAAAATAATTCCAATCAAGCCAATAATCTCCTCCCGGTCGATCGATCAATACCACAGGAGCCGGCCCGAACTTGCCAGTTTGAGTCAAAGTCAGACACTCAAAAGCCTCGTCTAGAGTGCCAAAACCGCCCGGAAACAGAGCTAAAGCATCGCTCTCCCGGAGAAAAAATAACTTACGAGTGAAAAAATATTTAAAATTGAGCAATTTGCGATCGCCGGCAATGAAAGGATTAGAACTCTGCTCGAAAGGTAACTGAATGTTCAGCCCAAAAGAACGTTCAGCAGTCGCCCCCTCGTTCCCCGCCTGCATAATTCCCCCGCCGCCGCCAGTAATCACCATAAACCCCTGCTGGGCGATCGCCCGCGAAAAGTCTCTGGCCATCAAATATTCCGCCGATTGCGGTGACACCCTCGCCGAACCAAAAATCACAATTTTGCGAACGTGGCGGTAAGGATAAAACATCTCAAAAGCGCTCTCCATATCTCGGAGGGACGCCGCAATAATCTTCAAGTCTAGGCGATCGAGATCCTCTCTGGCCATTTGCACTATAGTAGAGAGCGATCGTTCGATCCACTCAGAGTGCTTCAACATTGGCAAGCGATCGAGCAAATCCATCACTTCAGCTTGGAGGGACTCAAAACCTTGACCAGAACCAGAACGAATCATGAATTTTTCCGAAACGGTAACAAATTGTCGCTACTAAAAATTAAGGGGCAAGCCCAAGTTATAAGCCAATAGCCACCCGCAAATTGCCCTGCTGGCCACTAATAACTTTTCCCGTAGCTTTGCCCCGGTTCTGAAGCGAGTTAGCTTTCGTCGCCCAAAAAGAACAGCGCGAAACCGCTCGCAGTTCAGTTAAATGTACTTTTCTAGAGTGTTGGCCAGAGTAGTTTTCGGAACGGCCCCAACCACCATATCCACACGTTGACCGCCCTTAAATATCATCAGCGTCGGAATGCTGCGGATACCGTATTGGCTGGCCACGTTAGGATTCTCGTCGGTATTAACTTTTACTACCTTGACCTGCCCTTCATATTGCTGGGCAATTTCGTCTACGACGGGGGCCACCATCCGACAGGGCCCGCACCAAGGAGCCCAAAAATCCACTAGAACTAAAACTTCGCTATCGATCACTTCCTGCTTAAAGGTAGAGTCGGTTACTTGCGCGGCTGCTGACATCCCTAGCCATCCTTGTAAATACTATTTCTCGGATAACAAGTTTAGCAAAAAATGTAACCACTTGCGTCAACGATTTTAACAGAAGGCTTCTGAAGGAAGACGGAACACGGTAGAAGGAAGAGGGAAGACAGTAGAAGGAAGAAGGCACAAGGTTTCTGAAGGAACAAGGCACTTATGTCTCCGAAGGCACTTATGTTTCCGAAGGCAGAATGCACTTATGTAGAAGAAAAATTCTCCCACTCCCAGACTCTCCCACTCTCCCACTCTGGGTCTCTCCGGAGCTAAAAGCCTCAGTTCTGTATCTAGTAAGCAAGAGCCAAGATTTCCGGCAAAAAAGGAACCGCCCGAACAGTAGTCCGGGCGGAGTGTGGTGTGAGGAGTGAACGGAAACATGTGTCTCCGCTTCTTCTATTGTGACATCTCCTTCTCGATAATTCCACAAGATTCTGTAAATTTCGAGACTCTTGAACAAATTTTGTCAAGGTATGCTGGTATTCGATCGGTAAATCTACTTACCCATGCCCAACTGCTGAGCTTTTTGATAGACTTTACCCTCAGTCAGCAGAGAAGGAGCAATTACCACTTCCACTTGCTGCATCTCCTTAAGATCCTTAGCGCCCAAGGTACCCATGCTAGTTTTCAGAGCTCCGAGCAAGTTGTGCGTACCATCATCTAGTACCGCTGGCCCGCGCAAAATTTGCTCCACAGTACCCGTAGTCCCCACGCGAATGCGAGTGCCGCGCGGCAAAACCGGGCTGGGAGTTGCCATCCCCCAGTGAAAGCCGCGGCCGGGAGCTTCGGCGGCCCTGGCAAAGGGTGAACCAATCATCACTCCATCGGCACCGCAGGCAATGCACTTGCAGATATCGCCACCAGTAATTAAACCGCCGTCAGCAATCACCGACACATATTTGCCAGTTTCGCGATAGTAGTCGTCCCGCGCGGCGGCGCAGTCTGCTACCGCTGTGGCTTGGGGCACGCCGACACCCAATACGCCCCTAGATGTGCAAGCAGCCCCCGGCCCAATGCCCACAAGAATGCCCGCAGCGCCAGTTTTCATTAAATTCAGGGCGACTTCGTAGGTCACGCAGTTACCCAAAATTACTGGTATCGGCATCTCTTGACAGAATTGTGTCAAATCTAAAGATGAGATTGATTCAGGGGAAAGGAAAGCTGTCGAGACTACTGTTGCTTGCACAAAAAATATATCGGCTCCAGATTCAGCAACCGCCCGGCCGTATTTGCTCGCAGCAGCCGGTGTACCGCTGACGGCGGCAATCCCTCCTCCTGCTTTAATTTCTTTAATTCTGAGCTCGATTAATTCTGGCTTGATGGGTTCGGCATAGAGTTCCTGCATCAGAGAAACAAATTCGTGGTTGCCGACACTCGCGATGCGCTCTAATATTGGCTGGGGGTCGGCATAGCGGGTTTGAATTCCTTCTAGGTTGAGCACGCCCATTGCTCCCAATTCTGACAGCAAAATCGCCATGCGGACATCGACTACTCCATCCATTGCGCTGGCGATGATCGGGATTTCTCGATCGATCCCGCCAATCTGCCACTTGGTATCTGCCAAACTCGGATCGAGCGTGCGCTGTCCTGGTACGAGCGCGATTTCATCTATGCCGTAAGCTCGGCGAGCACTTTTGCCCCGCCCAATTTCAATATTCACGCTGTTTCACTTCCACAATGTATTTAAATTAGAGTAACAAAATCGTAGCCTGTCGGCAGGTAGCGATCGCGCAAATGAGTTTAAAAAGCCTGATCTTGATTGGATTTTATGAAATCGAAGGGGATACTTTTCCTCAGCAACGGCCACGGGGAAGACTCGATTAACTGTCAAATTCTCCAAGCTTTGAGAGTATCTGGCGCGGATGTTGATGTTTCGGCAATGCCGATTGTAGGTGACGGGGCTGCTTACCGCCGATCGACCGTGCCAATTATTGGGCCCACCAGTCAAATGCCGTCTGGGGGAGTTTTTTACATGAATCCCCTGTTTTTCCTCAAAGATATTGGGGCCGGGCTGATTGCTTTGACTGGGCAGCAATTGCAGGCTGTTTGGACGCATTCGCGCCACTGCGATTTGGTGGTGGCCACTGGGGATATTGTCGCGGCTGCGATCGCCCATGCCAGCAACCGCCCCTATATAATTTTTCTATCGGCCCATTCTAGTTATTACGAGGGGCGAGTCGATTTGGGTTTAATCTTGTGGCAGTTGCTTTGCTCACAGAAATGTCTGGCGGTTTTTACTAGAGATGCTTTGACTGCTGCTGACTTAAACCGACAGGGTTTAAAGAAAGCTCAGTTTGTCGGCAATCCTGTCATGGACAACCTCAATTCTACGGGCAAAGATTTGCAGTTAATACCCGGAGTTCGGACGATCGCCCTTCTCCCCGGTTCTCGCCTCCCGGAAGCCACCGACAACCTCGTTTTGCTGCTGGAACTGGTTAAAGAAATTGCTAGTAGCTCTACTGTACCGGTGCACTTTCGGGCAGCTTTAGTTCCGGCTTTAATGCCTCAATTAGATGATATTGCTGCGCGATGCGGATGGCAAGTGCGATCGGGCAAGCTCATTTTTCCAGCAATCAAACGGTCTTTTTCTGAAGAAAAATTAGTCGAAGTAATTTGCTGGGCCGATGCTTTCGCTGATATTTTGCAGCAGTCGAGTTTAGTAATTGGGATGACTGGAACTGCTGTCGAACAAGCTGTGGGTTTGGGAAAACCTGTAATTGCAGTACCGGGAAACGGCCCTGCCTTTACCTATAGATTTGCGGAGGCTCAAAATCGGCTTTTAGGTGATTCGGTGCAGGTTATTGGCACACAACCAGCGAATTCTGATATTATCAAGGAAGCTGCTTTGGCAGTCGATCGTACTTTGCAAGATGATAAATACTTAGCCAGTTGCATTCAAAATGGCTTAGAGAGAATGGGGCGATCGGGCAGCAGCATAAAAATTGCTAATTACGTGGCAAACTATCTGGGTTATTGATTGTGGTAGGGTGCGTCAGGTGTGAAATTTTCAAGCGCCACGAACAGTCTAATTCTGACCGGAAAACGAGCCCGCCGGGCCCCTGGCTTTAGACACGGGGAAAAGTCGGTAGCGGTTTCAACCGCCTTGAACAATTCTTTATATTTCGACACACAGTATACAGGTTGGTTGGTATATACTGTAAATATGAAAACAAAACTAAAATCCAACAGCAATGTAACCTACTGCTGCAATTATCATATTGTGTGGTGTTCAAAGTATCGTAGGTCTGTGTTGATTAACGGTGTAGATGTTCGCCTGAAAGCGATTTTACAAGAAGTTTGCACTGAATTCAACGCCGAACTAATAGAAATGGAAGTAATGCCAGATCATGTTCATGTTTTAGTAGGAGTAGACCCACAATTCGGGATTGCCAAGTTGATCCGATATTTGAAAGGACGTTCATCTCGACTGTTGAGACAGGAATTTCCTTGGTTAAAAAGCAGACTGCCAACTCTGTGGACGAATAGTTACTTTGTTGCAACAGTTGGCGGTGCGCCACTATCAGTGGTCAAGCAGTATATCGAAAATCAAAAAAATGTCTAATTACGGATGCCAGCAAAACTTAATTAATGCTGATTTCAGTCTGAAAGCAATTTTAGAGTTTGTCTGTGGTGAATCAAACAAGCTAGCAAACTGCGCCTTGTACTACGGTCGTCAGTTGTATTTCAAAACTGGCAAAATCCCTGGGAAATATGATTTCCATAAAATGTTTAAATCAAATTTGCATTTTAAGGCTCTGTATTCCCATGTCGCACAGCAAACTTTAACCAGTGTCGCTGAATCCTTCAGTTCATACATTGGGCGGCTATTGGGAATCAAATCTGGGACTGTTACGCAGCACCCAAAGCTACCAAAATACAGAAAAGATTCTCTGAAATTAGTGACATTCCCGATCGCGGATGTCAAACTCAAAAACGGGTTGTTACGGTTCCCACTAGGTAGTAAAGTCAAGCTTTGGTTTGGAATCGGAGAATTTTTCTTGCCGATGCCGTCAAACTTGGACTACAAGAAACTGGTTGAAATTCGGATTCTTCCCAGAAATCGCTGTTTTTACGCCGAGTTTGTATATCGAACAGAGGAGCAGCTTGGTAGTGCTGTGCTTCCCGGAAGTGTCCTGGGGTTAGATCATGGAATTAATAATTGGTTAACAGGCGTATCTAATGTAGGGACTTCTTTTATTATTGATGGACGACATCTAAAGTCTTTGAATCAGTGGTACAACAAGCGAATCTCTGTGCTGAAAGAGAACCGACCACAGGGGTTCTGGTCAAACCAGTTAGCCCGGATTACCGAAAAAAGGAATCGACAAGTTAGAGATGCAGTCAACAAAGCAGCAAGGATTGTAATCGATCACTGCCTTAAGAATGGGATAGAAACGGTAGTATTTGGATGGAATAAAGAGCAAAAACAAAATGCCAATATGGGTCAAAAGACTAATCAAAAATTTGTGCAAATTCCTACGGGTCGGCTAAAAGAGAGAATACTTCAGTTGTGTCATCAGTACAAAATTAAGTTCCTAGAAACTGAAGAAGCATATACCTCAAAAGCCAGCTTTCTCGATAATGATTCGCTGCCTGCGTTCGGTGAAAAAACTGAAGGGTGGAAAGAATCAGGAAAAAGAATAACTCGTGGACTGTATCGTTCAGCCGATGGTACGAAAATAAATGCTGATGGCAACGGCGCAGCAAACATTATCAGAAAAGTAGCGATAAAGCTAGGATTAGATCTTAGCAGAATCAGTAGCGGCGAATTGATAGCGCCTTTGAAAATCCGACTCTGGGTTCTTCAAGAATCCCCTCGCATGCACGGCATGGGGAGTATCAAGCACCATTTATATTATGTCCGGTCGATTACCCCTAATACGGTAGGGGCTCCCCTCACAAAAAATATCTGCCAATAATTGACAATCTCTAAAACCCGCCCTTTTAATCGCTCGATCGGACATGATATTATTCCCTGGTGCGTCAGTATGAGATTGTTAATTTGTCGCAAAAATAATTGTGGCCGACGCACCCTAGTGGTATTTCAACAACTCAGAAACAGTTTTAAACTCGTAACCTTTCGACTGCAAATCCTTGACAATCATCTCAGTTGCTGCTACTGTTTTCGAGCGATCGCCCCCGCCGTCGTGCATCACCACAATCGAACCAGATCGCACATTTTTAATCACCCGATTAGCGATATCTTCCGCCGTGAGTGTTTTTTCATAATCGTGGGAATCCACATCCCACATAATCAGTTTTTTGTGCATTTGGGATAGCAAATAAGACAAAACTATAAATCGCCTACCCCAAGGTGGCCGAAAACTGATACTATCTTGCTTAACCCCAACTTCCTGCAAAAGTTGGTCCGTTTTTTCAATCTCAGACAGCAAAACTTGCCGGGGTTTAAACATCATATCTTTGTGAGAGTATGAATGGTTTGCCAACTCATCTCCCCTCGCGACAATCATTTTCACGATTTCTGGATGTTTCTCAATATTGCGGCCGATTTCAAAAAAAGTTGCTTTAATTTGATAGCGGTCTAAGATATCTAAAAGCTGATTTGTATAGGGAGGATAGGGCCCGTCGTCGTAGCTGAGGGCAACAACTTTTACTTCGGTATCGGCGCGGTTGATGCCGAAATAATTGTGAAATTTAGTAACTTTAATCAAAAGCGATACTGCAAAAAAGAACGCTATAGTCAAAAGCAGAAACTTTTGTAAAATTTTACCGATTCGCATAGCTGCACGCACTCGATCGAGAATGAAGGTGGATTTGGTCAGATTACCACAATTGGGGAGCTGAATCCTTAAGGTATTTTATCATTAATTATTGTCCGTTTCGAGCTTTTCGAGTTTTGGCGATCGCCCAGTAGCTAGACGCTTCAAGTGCCAGTACACTTGTACCGTACATATAGCGTAAGGCAAGGATTTATATTCGGAGCGAGTGTACGGCTGTTCTCACCCGCTCCTCGCCATGTTATATTTATTTGTATAGTCAACTTTTTTAGGCAGCAATAATTCCCAACATGATTTCACTGCCAGATATCACAATTGTCAACCAAATCTACGACAGTGCTAATACCCTCGTATACCGGGGCATCCTCAAATCAAATCAGCAACCTTTGATTTTGAAACTCCTCAAAGAGGATTACCCCACACCAGCCGAACTCTACCGCTATCAGCAGGAATACGAAATCACTCGCCGTCTCAACCTAGAGGAAACGATTAAAGCCTACGAACTGCGACAATACGAAAACACACAAGTCATGTTGTTAGAGGATTTTGGAGGAGAGTCCTTAAAAATCGTGCAGTCAGGTCGTCCCTATGCTGTACCAGATTTTCTCCACCTTGCCCTCCAAATCACAGATGCGTTAGGCAAAGTTCATCAAAAAAAAGTCATTCACAAAGATATCAATCCATCTAATATTGTCTTGAATCCTCAAACAGGACAATTAAAAATTATTGACTTTGGCTTATCTACCATCCTCTCCCAAGAGAATCCCAGCCTCACAAGTCCTAATCTTCTAGAAGGGACATTGGCTTATATATCTCCAGAACAAACAGGCAGGATGAATCGCTTACTAGACTACCGCACCGACTTTTATTCTCTTGGCGTTACTTTCTATGAACTGCTAACCAACCAGTTGCCTTTTGAATCCGTCGATCCACTTGAGTTAGTTCATTGCCATATTGCCAAACAACCCACTCCACTTCATGAAATTAATCCAGAAATTCCCGTGACTATCTCAGAAATTGTCATGAAGTTAATGGCAAAAAATGCGGAAGATAGATATCAGAGTGCTTGGGGAATCAAGACGGATTTAAAAACTTGTCTTGCTCAAGTTATAAATGGTAAATTTCAACCTTTTTTCTTGGGAGACCAAGATATTTCTCCTCAATTGCAACTTCCTCAAAAACTGTACGGGAGAAAATCACAGATTGAGTCCTTATTGAGTGCCTTTGAGCGCGTAGCGTCGGGACAAGAAAAACAAGTAGGGGCTCGTTTAGCAAATAACCTGAGTAACCCAACGACAACTCAGTCACAAAATCTGCCCGTAGAGACACAAACTGAACTCATGCTAATTTCGGGATACTCTGGTATTGGGAAATCAGCTTTAGTTCAGGAATTGTATAAGCTCATCACTCAAAAAATCGGCTACTTTATTGCAGGTAAATTTGACCAGTTGCAACGCGATATTCCCTATCAAGCTTTAGTCGCTGCCTTCCAAGAATTGGTGCGACAACTACTCACCGAAACTCCAGCGCAATTACAACAGTGGCAAGAGAAGATTCAACGCGCATTAGGAATCAACGGACAAATTATTATTGATGTTATTCCCGAAGTAGAACTGATTATTGGCCAACAGAATCCCGTCCCCGAATTGCCTGCAACCGAAGCAAGAAATCGGTTTAATTTAGCTTTTCAAAACTTTATTCGACTTTTTTGCCAAAAAGAACATCCCCTCGTCCTATTTCTAGACGACCTTCAATGGACAGACAGCGCTACCCTGCAATTGATTCAGTTGATAATGACCGATTTTACTACTCAATATCTGTTTGTAATTGGAGCTTATCGAGATAACGAAGTCACTGCAACTCATCCTGCAATGCTGACTTTATCTGAGATGAAAAAGCAGGGAGTTGTAATTAATCATCTCTCCGTTTCACCCCTAAATTTAAACCAGGTGAATGAATTCATTGCGGATACGCTGAAAACCGATAGCATCCAGGCGCAAAAATTAGCCGATTTAGTTTGGCAAAAAACACAAGGAAATCCTTTTTTTATCAAAGAGTTTCTCAAGTCACTTTATACCGAGCAATTGCTGAAATTTGATACTAATGCTGGGGCTTGGTATTGGGATTTAGAGCAAATTATAACTAGGAATCTTACTGATAACGTTGTTGAGTTCATGGCAGATAAAATTCAAACCTTATCAGATTCAGCACAAAAAGTTTTACGATTAGCCGCTTGCATTGGCAACCAATTTGATTTGCCAACTCTTTCCATTATTAATGAAAATCCTCAAAAACAAACGGCTGATGAATTGTGGAATGCTATTCAAGCAGGGTTGATATTACCCATTGGGGATGATTACAAATTCCTAAAAACAGACAGAGATACCAAGGCATTAAAAATTATTTATAAATTTGCTCACGATCGCATCCAGCAAGCAGCCTATTCCCTAATTCCCCCAGACGACAAGCAAGCGGTTCACTGGAAAGTTGGGCAACTGTTGTTACAAAATACACCACCACAGGTACTCCAACAAAAGATTTTTGATATTGTCAATCAACTAAACTTCAGTATAGAAGCAATTGACGTTCAGTTAGAAAAAGATAAACTTGCTCAATTAAATCTGATTGCTGGCAAAAAAGCGAAGGCATCAGCAGCTTGGAAACCGGCCTGGAATTACTTAAGCATTGGTATAAATTGCCTGAGTGCAGATAGTTGGCTTCGTCAGTATGACCTAAGTCTAGCACTGTATGTGGAAACAGTAGAAGCTGCTATCTTGAGTGGCCACGTGGAGGAAATGGAAAAATTGGCTGACATTGTGCTTCAACAAGCTACTTCATTGCTCGACAAAGTGAAAGTCTATGAAGTCAAAATTCAAGCTTATACAGCACAAAACCAACCGTTAGAAGCGATATATACGGCACTTTCAGTATTAAAGTTGTTGGGGATTCGCTTTCCCAAAAAACCCACAAAATTAAATATTTTTCTTGAACTGGTGAAGACTAAGTTAAGTTTAGCAGGAAAGCGAGTTGAGGACTTAATCGACCTACCATTGATGACTGATCCTTATAAGCTAGCAGCGATGCGTATCCTATCAAGTGTAGTTTCTGCTGCCCATTTTGCTTCACCTGACTTGCTACCGTTAATAGCGTTTAAACAGGTAAAGTTATCAATTAAATATGGGAATACTTCTGTGTCTTCTTCTGCCTATGCTACTTACGGACTAATTCTGTCTGGGGAAACCGTAGGAGACATTGAGACTGGTTATAAATTTGGGCAACTTGCTATCTTGTTACTAGATAAATTTAATACTAAAGAACTCACAGCCAGAACCATATTTATTGTTAATTACTTTGTCAAACATTGGAAAGAACATCTTAGGGAAACTTTAAACCCTTTGCAGAATGCTTACTCGATCGCCCTAGAAACTGGAGATTTAGAATATGCAGCTTATTCGGCCTGCGTATACTCCTACCATTCCTATGTATTGGGGAAGGAATTGGCAAAAGTAGAGGCAGAGATGGCAATGTACAGTAATACCATCAGCCAACTGAAGCAAGAAACATCATATTACTATAACCAACTCAATCGACAGGTTTTATTGAACTTGATGGGACAGGCTGAAGATAAATGCCTTTTAATCGGTGAAAACTATGACGAAACAAAAATGTTACCCCTGCATCGAGAGGCGAATGCTCAAAATCTTTGTCGATCGGTCTATTTTTACAAGCTATTTCTCTGCTATCTTTTTCAAGACTATCAGCAAGCTCTAGAAAATGCTAAATCAGCAGAAAAATATAGCGATAGCGCTGTAGGTACTATTCCTCTCTACCATTTCTACAATTCTTTACTCGATCTGGCTATCTATTCTGACGCACCAAAATCCGATCAAAAACTCATCCTCCAGAAGGTGAAAGCCAACCAGAAAAAGATCAAAAAATGGGCGGAGTTTGCTCCGATGACTCACCTCCATAAATTCTATCTAGTGGAGGCAGAACGATATCGAGTTTTGGGTGAAAATTCTAGGGCGATCGACTACTACGATCGCGCTATTGCCTTAGCCAAAGAACATGAGTACCTCAACGAAGAGGCTTTGGCTAATGAACTGGCAGCCAAATTCTACATCGCTTGGGGAAAAGAGCAAGTTGCCCAAGCCTATATGACAAATGCTTACTACTGTTATTTACGTTGGGGTGCAACAGCTAAAATGACAGATTTGAAACGACAGTATCCACAACTTTTAAAGCGTTTTACGACAGCCAATACGTCCATAGATTCGCGCAACAGCCTGTCTAATACTTATGGCAGCACTTCAGGTGAAACCCTGGATTTGGCAGCATTGATGAAAGCATCTGGGGCAATTGCTAGTGAAATTGAGTTGGATAAACTCCTCACGACTTTGATGAAAATCCTGCTAGAAAGCTGCGGGGCACAAATTGGCTATCTAATTTTAGAGTCTCAAGGACAACTAAGAGTCGAAGCGTCAGGCGAGGCTAACTCAGATCGGGTGATGGTGTTGCAATCGACTCCAATAGAAACCTGCCTGCCTTTGTCGATTATTCACTATGTTGAAAGGACTCAGGAAGGACTGATTGAAAACAATGTTGCCCGTGAAGGCAGATTTACCCAAGATGCTTATATCAAAACACAGCAGCCCAAGTCTATACTTTGCGCCCCTCTGCTCAATCAAGGGCAATTAATTGGCATTGTTTACTTGGAAAATAATTTAGCAGATGGGGTTTTTACACCCGATCGCCTGGAAGTGATTCAATTGCTTTCAACTCAGGCGGCGATCGCCCTTACTAACGCCAGACTCTATACTCAAGTACGATCGACGCAAAATCGCCAGAATAAATTCCTTAATGCCATTCCTTTTGGCATATCCGTTCACGACGCCAAAGGACAACTGGTTTACGCCAATCCCGTCTCACAGCAGTTACTGAATATTCAAGATTTACCCAAAGCCGCAATCGATCAACTCTCAAAAACCTATCACATTTATCGGGCAGGGACAGGGGAGGTGTATCCAGTGGAAGAGTTGCCCTTGGTGCGATCGCTTGGCGGTGAAAAAACATGGGCGGATGATTTGGAACTGCACTACAGTGAGCGAATCGTTCCCTTAGAAGTAACCAGCACGCCCATTTTGGATGACACGGGTAATGTAGAATATGCGATCGTAGCTTTTCAAGATATGAGCGAACGTAAGCAGGCACAGATTACACTCATTGAAAATGTCCGCTTAGAACAGGAAATTCGCGAGCGCCAAAAAACAGAAGAGGCTCTGCAGCAGAGCGAGGCACGCTACCTTGGTATTCTGGAAGACCAGACAGAACTGATTGCCCGGTATCTGCCAGATGGTACCGTTACCTTTGTCAATGAAGGCTTCTGTCGATTTTTTGGACTGACAAGGGAACAACTCATAGGCCATCACTACGCACCTGTCGTGTTTGAGGAAGACCGCGAATATGTAACCCGAGTCGTCAATTCCATTAGCCAAGAAAATCCCGTTGTCACAATTGAAAATCGGGTGATTGTTAGCTCCCAAGTGCGTTGGACGCAGTGGGTTAACCGAGCGATATTTGATGATTCCGGTTGCATTGTTGAATTCCAGGCGGTAGGACGAGATATCAGCGCTCGCAAAAAAGCCGAAGCAGAACTCGAGCAAGCAAAAGACGCTGCTGAAGCTGCCAACAAAGCTAAAAGCACTTTTCTTGCCAACATGAGTCATGAATTGCGAACTCCCCTCAACGCCATTATCGGCTTTTCTCAACTGATGAATCAGGATACCAATCTGTTAACTGAACAAAAAGAGAACCTTAACATTATTTATCGGAGTGGAAATCATTTATTATCTCTAATTAATGAGGTACTTGACCTTTCCAAAGTAGAAGCGGGACGCATGACTCTATCGGAAACTAACTTTGATATTCATCAATTACTAGCTGATGTCGAGGAGATGTTTGCGTTGAAAGCCAAATATCAAGGCTTACAATTACTGTTTGAATGTGCTGCCGAAGTTCCTAAATATATCTATGCTGATGAAGTTAAGTTGCGGCAAGTGCTGATTAATTTAATCAGTAATGCCATTAAGTTTACTCCTTCGGGAAGCGTATCTGTAGAACTAAAAAGTAAACAGGCAAAAACCCCAAGTGAAGCCGAAACACAAATAACCACAAACCAACAACAAACAACCATTATCTTTGAAATAAAAGATACCGGACTTGGCATCGCTGCAGACGAACTAGAGAAACTATTCAAACCCTTCGTACAAACAGCATCAGGTCAAAAAGTGCAGCAAGGAACCGGATTAGGACTGACGATTAGCCGTCAATTTGTCCGCTTGATGGGAGGTGAAATCACCGTTATCAGCGGCGGCAAAGCTTTCACCCCTGGAAGGCCTCTCAAGGAATTTTTAGAAGACACAACGGGCACAACATTTAAATTTGACATTGCTGTGGGCATCGCTGATGCCAGCAGAATTCAAAACCAACCCTACCATCGTCGCGTCGTTGCCCTCGCCCCTAACCAGCCCAAATATCGCATCCTAGTGGTGGACGATCGAGATTACAATCGGCAACTGTTAGTTAAACTCCTCAAACCTGTTGGTTTTGACGTGGAAGAAGCGAGTAACGGTATTGAAGCGATCGCACTTTGGGACTCCTACTCACCGCATCTCATCTGGATGGACATGAGAATGCCCATTATGGATGGTTATGAAGCCACGAAACAGATTAAAGGCACTATCAAAGGTCAAGCTACGGCTGTTATTGCCCTGACAGCTAGCGTGTGGGAAGAAGAAAAGGCAGTTATTTTATCGGCTGGTTGTGATGATTTTGTGCGAAAACCGTTCCACACAGAAGTCATTTTTGACATCCTGGCTAAACATTTGGGGGTCGATTATATTTATCAGCAGCAAGACCTACCCTCTCCCCCTTCTAATGTGACGGGAGAACCGTTAAATTTCACTGATTTATTAGCAGCGATGTCAAAAGAATGGATAGTAAAATTATATGAAGCAGCTATTGACGCGGATGCGGAATTAGTTTTTCAACTCCTAGAGGAGATTCCTGAATCTCACGCTTTCGAGCTTCAAACTCTCAGAAATTGGGTGAATCAGTTTCAGTTTGAGAAGATTCTGGATTTAACTGAACCCTTGATTGGTGAATGATGATACAGCAGATTGCAGGTTTATGAAGTAAACTCTCGATCCCCGTAGGGAAACGGCCCAGGGCATTGGTGACAACTTAAGCTATCAGTCCGCCAAGTCCGCTAGTGGGCCTGCCAGTCCGCCAGGGAATGAATTCCCTGTCTAATAGCTAAAGTCCTCTGAAGAGGACTAATGATTTTAAAATTTTTCTTCTCAGTCCTCTTAAGAGGACTTTCGCTTTGAGGCAGGGAATTCATTCCCTGCCGGACTATTGGTTGTATGTTAAGTTGACACGAATGGGCATGGTGCCGTGTCCCTACTCCACTTCATAAACCCGGTTTCTGGGTCAGATTGCGTAAGCACTGTTTCTGCTATTTGATAACACGCGGTTGGTTCTGTCCCATCATTAACTTTAATGCCGACTGTTTTAACTCTGTAAGGTCGCGGATGGTAATTGAGCAACCGTCTCCCAATTTAACAGCAGTGAAATAATAGCATTTGCCCAGGTAATCACTTTCTAGATGAACCTCTCCTTCCAGCGATTCTCCCGTTTCAACAACTTCTACTAATAAATCAAACAATCCTGGACTCAATTGATTAAGCAGTTTTCTCAGCACGGGTTCCACCGCGAGTTCTGTTCGTTTTTTCCCTAAGAGTCTGGCAAAGACAGGGTTAACTACCAAGCAGCGAAAATCTTCAATTTCTCCAGCGATATCCCCCCTCACCGCATCCACCGCAGCTATTCCATCCAGAGATGAGTTTAGCAAATTTGCCAGCAGGGCGCGAGATTGGTAGGCAATTTCTGCAGTTTGCTGGTGTCGCTCGATTGCTTCTTTAAGCTGGCGTTTTTGGTGCTGGATAGTTACCTGAGTATCGAGGCGCACTAGCACTTCTTCCGGCTCAAAAGGTTTAGAAATGTAGTCAACTCCCCCTACCTTAAAAGCTTTAACTTTATCAAATACTTGGTCAAGTGCGCTTAAGAAAATAATTGGAATTTCTGAGGTGTTTTCATCGGATTTGAGGGTTTGGCAGACTTGATAGCCATCCATGTCTGGCATTTTAATATCCAGCAATATAGCATCGGGGGGATGATTGCGAACAGTCCTCAAGGCCATCGTACCATTGGTGACGCACCGAACTTTATACCCATTTGTAGTCAGAATTTCGGTGAGAAAATGCAGATTCTCTGGGATGTCATCCACAATTAAAATGTTACCTTTCGGAGTTTCTAATTCATTGATTTCTATAGTTTCAGTCGCAGCAATCGCCATAAGTTCGCCTGCGTTTTTGGCATCGGCGATATCAGTTTTGGTGCTTTGCTTCTCTAGCAGAGAGCGAAAGTTATTCTTAGTAACTTTCTGCCCCATTAGGTCTGAAATGCGGTGCCACAGGATGGAAGATAAATCTTTGATATGTCCTACACTGAGGTACAAGCTGTCAGCAACAGCACTATAAGTTGCGTTTTTCCAAGCAGCTTTTAAAATTTCCTGCTCGAGAAAACTTAACGGTTTACTGCTTTTTGACTCTAAGGCTGATTCGAGAAATTCTAGAGCTTGTTCAAAAGTCATGTACAAATCAATCTCATCGGGTAAGGTTTTTTCAATTGGGCACCCTAACTTTGAGTTATACACCGTACTAAGTCGGTGGAGAAATTCCTAATAGTTATTATGACAGACTTATTGACACTTACGCTCCGGGACGATCGCTCCCGATCCTGATTCCACCTTGTCGAAACCCGAAAAAGGCGATCGCGCCCGCTTAATTATTTGTGAGGGCGATCGGCTTAAACTCTTTAATTGCAAGGCTTTTAAGTTGCTTGTCACCCCGTCAGCGCATATGCTCTGTGTCAAGCCTTGTCTTTATCCACAAGACAAGGCTTGATTATTTTTTTTGTATAATAAAATACGCCGATTAGCGCCGACAATTCGATTAATTTTAAGTATTATTACTGATGTCTTTTAGCGCGTGATATTGTACTCCTCACTCAGAAATATGCCAATTAGGCAAAGATCCGACTTTTCCGACTTTACGATCCGACTTTTCCGACTTGCTTTAGGCCTGGACTATAAAATACTATTGAATAGCATCCACCAAAAGACATAGAACAGTACCAGTCATGCTGTCGATCTGCTCTATCTAAAGATAGATAGTAAAACCAGGGCGTCCGACTTTTCCGACTTTACGATCCGACTTTTCCGACTGACAGGGGCGGGGGAGGGGAGCCAGGATACAGACATGGAAAGGATGCAGCCTCAAAAAAAGAGCAACTGAATCCAATCTTTATCCGCATAAATACTCAGACCACACTGAGCTAGATGTTTGCGGGATTGGGGTGCAACGAAAAAAGGAACAGAGGAAGGTTCCTTCACATTTATCTTTCACCACTTTTAAAATCATGTCAAATTCTCAATCCGTTATTGCAACAGACATTCGGTATTGTCCTGAAGATATAGAGAAAGCATTTTGGCAGCTATGGCAGCAGAACCGAGATTATCTTTACCGTTGCTGTCTCAGGTGGATGGAGGGGAATGCTACTGATGCTGAAGAGGTGCTCAGTCGCGCCATGCTCAAAGCTTGGGACAAATTGCCAGACTATGCCGAAAAAATCACCAACCTCCGAGCTTGGATCACTCGCTTAACCCATAATCTATGTATAGATATACAACGAGAACGTCGCCGGAAAGCAATGCAGATGGAGGATATTGAAGAAGTAGCTGCTACAGGAAATTCAGCATTTATTTCTGGTTTGAACTCTCCTGAAGAGGCACTTCTACATCATGAGTTGGGACAGTACATTCGCCGCGCTATTGATACTCTTCCTTCTCGATTACGCAATCCGTTTATCCTGCGTTACTGCCACCAGATTGCCTATCAAGATATTGCCCAACAACTTGCTCTGTCGCTCAATAACGTTTATAAGCGCATCCAACAGGCACGAGATATTCTGCAAAAGCGTTTGAGCAGGTATTTGTCAGGGTTGGATGATGCTTTGTTAGATTCCTCCGAGTCCTCTAAAAAGGGGGACGTTGCCGTTGCCTCGATCGCGGATGATTTTGCTGTAGGGGTAGTGCCCCCGTGCCTACCCCGTCAAGATTCTGGGGCAGCCTCGGTTGGGACAGCCACGGTTGGGACAGCCACGGTTGGGGCAACCACGGCTGGGGCAGCCACGGTTGGGACAGCCTCGGTTGGGGCAGCCTCGGTTGGGACAGCGACGGCTGGGGCGATCGCGGGGGGATTGCCCCTACAATTCGATGAAACGATCGCCCCGATGACTGAAAACATTGGCGAGACAATTAATTATCAAGTCACAGCAATATGTCTAGAAACACTACTCTCCGGGTGGTATCCCTCACTCAGTCCTCTGGGGTGGAGTTGAATGCTTACCTAGTTTTAGACGAAAAGCCAGCCCGAATTGACCAGAAGCTGAAAACATTAAGTGAGTACGTGCAGCAGTATCCTTCTGGGTGGAAGAAACGGTTGGAATTGGCGAATCTGCTGTATGCAATGGGTCGTATTGAGCAGGCGGTTGAGGAGTATCGCCAAGTGATCGATCGGCAGCAACCATTGATTGGCGTGCGGTTGCAGTTGGGGAAACTCTTGCAGCTTATGGGACGAGAGGTTGATGCCATAGCGGTTTATGAAAGTGCCTTGGCCAATGCACGCAATGAGGCGACTCGACAGCATATCAGTGGATCGATCGCACTCTGTAGAAATGACACTCAAGCCGCGATACTCGCTTTTGAGTCGGCGGCAACCCTTGAACCAGATAATGCGGCTCACTGGCTGGCGTTGGGCCAGGTGCAAAGGGGCAGAGGGGATGCGGTTGCAGCTTTGCGAGCCTTTGATACGGTTTTGTCACTGAACCCGGATGATATTGTAGCGCTGATTGACAGCTACGACGCGAGTCAGGCGGTGGGTAATGTGCGCCAAGCGCAGCGGCGGTTGAGCAAAGTGCTAGAGGTGGCTCCGGGTGATTCCCGAGCGCTCAAACGACTGGCGGATACTCGTTGCCGGATGAGATTGGTATCGGGTGAGGAGGGCAAACAGACTAAACAGATAATTAGTTCTGTGCTGCAACAGGCTCCTGATGCGGCGGATGCCCGCGAGTTGCTGGCATATTATCACGTTTTCCGGGGGGAGTGCGCTAACGGGGTTGGGATGTTGGAACGGTTTACTGAGGAACACCCGAATCATCCTAGGGGTTGGTATTCCTATGGGCGGTGCTTGTTCCATACGGGGGAATATCAGAAAGCGGCTGAGGCGATGCTGAAAGCTTATCGTCTGTATCCCCAGGATTGTGAAATTTATCGGGCGTTGTGCGAGATTTTGCCTTTAACCTCTCCCCCTGTTACTCTCGATCCCCCCCAGCCCCCCTTAAAAAGGGGGGAGCTAGAGGAGGCAAAGTCTTCTAATTGCACGGGGGGAACTCCTCTCAAAGTCCCCCTTTTTAAGGGGGATTTAGGGGGATCTAACCGCCGTCCCCCAGTTCCTCTCGATCCCCCCCAGCCCCCCTTAACAAGGGGGGAGCCAGAGGGGGTAAAGCCTTCTAACTTCACGGGGGAAACTCCTCTCAAAGTCCCCCTTTTTAAGGGGGATTTAGGGGGATCGAACCGTCAAGTAACCCTTACATCAATAGTAGAAGAGATGCTCGATCGTTTTCCCCAACGCTGGAGTGTTTGGACGACGGCGGGGCGGGTGTTGGTGGAAAGTTTTCAGGAGATTGAGCGAGGGTGTAGTGTCTCTGTGCGGGGGACGCAACTTGAGCCGCAGTTACCTGATGCTTGGTTTGGTCATGGGCGGGTGTTGGCGCTGGCGGGGAAACACCGGGAGGCGGTGGAGGCTTTGGCGCAAGGATGGCAGTTGTTACCGGAAGATGGGGGTTATCTGCAATCGGTGTCTGCTGCGGTGTGGCTGGGGGAGAGTTATGGAGTGTTGGGGGATGAGGTGGCGAGTCGGAAATGGTTGGAAAAGGCTTGTCAGTTTGCTCAGGAATTGATGGAGTTTGACCCGGCGATGGCTGGTTACTGGCAAGGGAGAACGTTGTTGGGGTTGGGGGATGTGACGGAGGCTGTGGAGGCGTATCGAAGTGCGCTGAGTCGGCGGTTGCTCTACCCTTTTCGCGGGGAGGTTGAGGAGGCTGTGAAACGGTTGAAAGGTAAGAGGCGAAAGGGCGATCGGGCTAAAGCGTAGAGCCTTGACTTCTTAGGGAAGTCGGGGCTCTGAACCTCTCAGAGTGCATTTAGTTAGGAAAAAACAGCCTCTAACTCGAAAAATTCAGAAATTGACCTCTGGATTCGTCTTATAGGTGTAGAGACAAAAATACAATTTCGTCTCGACTAATCTCGAACAAGATTGAGGATCAAAACTCAATCAAAAACAACCAATAAAACTAGCAAAAAGGAGAAAAATAATGCTAAGACGTGGTAGCTTCTAGAACAAAAATCAATTGCGATCTCAATTTCATCAGTGATTGAACATCATTAATTGAAAAAAGATGTAGGGTAGGCACTGCCGTCAGCGCCTACCCTACATTTTTTGTTGCTGACCTCAACTTAATGACAAAATCTGGTGCAATGGGTGGAAATTAGAGTTCTCGTGTTTGAGGTGGGTTTTATGGGGTGGATTGAGTTAGGGAAAAACAGCGCCTAACTCGAAAAATTCAGAAATTGACTGCCGGAATCGTCTTAATGGTGTAGAGAACAAAGCTTGTACAGAATCAAGCAAACAAAGAGTAAATCTAAGGACTTAATCGCAATGTCAGCAAAGCTCACGCTCGAATTTTAAATCGAACCATCCGATTTGGAAGCATTGGCAATATTGGTTGAAATTGAAGACATCCCTGCAAAAAAGCTACTTAAAGGTTCCAAGGAGGAACTCTGTAAAAAGTACAACGAGTACAAGGGATTTATTCCGATGGTGCTACCATTTATCAAAAAAATCCCCGTTTATGGATCTAAGATAGCTACCGTCATTGAAACATTGATGCAAATCGCTGATTTTGCTTGCGCTATTTAGCGTTCGGCTTAGCATCAATCATTTTTCAGGTGTCTCCTCATTTAGTTTGACGGAGACACCTACTGAAGATTCCTAACTTCTCGACTGTTGTATCTTGAGTAATCCTTCAAAATCAATTGCAAAAATTTTAGCTAACAGCCAGTAAAAACACATTGATTATTATGCCAAAAGTTCCATACAATCGTGAAATCTCCAAGCTTCTGACTAAATGCCTCAAGCTAGCAGTAGAACAGTATGGCAAAAAAGATCCTAAGTATGATGGTTCGATCGTGCCACCTGATGGCTACACTCAGATAGCCTCGTTCAAAAGACCAGAAATCTCTAACTCTAGCCAATTGCAGTTGCAATCTCCAGTCAATGATTCGCGAGAGGTCTACTTCGGCTTTGCGCTAACTTCAGAAACAAACAACATTATTACCTTACGCGGAACGCAATCACTCTACGAGTGGATTACTAATTTGAGCGCATTGCAAGATGATTACGATTCGTCTGATGACAAGCGAGGTAAAATCCATTTAGGTTTCAAATTCATCTACGATAAACTCAGCCAACAAATTCGCGAAGCCGCTAGACAGTTTGACACTTTGAAGCCTTGCTACGTGACGGGTCACAGTCTCGGTGGTGCCCTTGCTGTCCTTGCAGCCACCGATATTGCTGTGCACATAAATGGACTTAAAGACCAAGTGCAGATGTACAGCTACGGCGGACCCCGCATCGGCGATCCTGTCTTCGCCTCTTTCTATAACGAACTCATACCCAGCAGCTATCGTGTAGTTAACCTCGCTGATGTAGTACCAGTTTTGCCACCCACGCATATCTATGATTGCACGTACCAGCATGTTGGGCAGGAGTGGTCTTACCTGTGGCAGAAGGGCGACATTGGCGAGAACCACTACCTCGTGTCCAACTACCTCCCCGCCGTGAGCTCAGAGGTCGAGAAAGATAAACCACTCATATATCCCTGTTAGTTCAAAGAAAACAAGGTGCATTCCCAAGTTGCAAAACCTAGCGAGCGGCCGTCGCCTAATCAGACTCAGAAATCACAAGGGCGTGGCACTCTCGAATCGAAACTGCACCCGCTCCTTTACTAAAGTCCTAGCTAGGGTCGCTATATCATCTTTCATAAATTTGAGTTCGCTCCCTAGTGGACAACCGTATAACTAAGTGTCAAGGCTTGTCTTATGGATAAAGACAAGGCTTGATACCTTTTATTCCTACAAAGTAAAACACTCCGCCGATTAGCGCAGACCATTCGATCTCAAAAAAAGAGCAACTGAATCCAATCCAAACCTGGATAAATGCTACGTCAAAGTATAAATCGTGCCTGTAGACAAACTCCCATAACTCATGGAACTTATTTGGTTCTTTAAAACCCTCAACAAATACATTGCCTCCTACAAATGGCAATTCATTTTACTCTTTATCTGCCTGATATTCGACGCAGCATTCGATTCAGTCTTCCGAGCCAGCTTAAAATTTATCATCGATGCCGCCATCGTTCCCCAAAACTATAGTCTTCTGGTTCTAATCCTGTCATTGCTAGTTGTCGGAGCAATTCTATATGCCTGCATCGGTTTGCTAGGAATTTTCCTAGGAGCGCGTTTGGGCATTTTAATCACCAACAATATCCGACACTCTCTATTCGAGCATCTCCAAAGCCTTTCAATGGAGTTTTTTGGGCGACGTTCAGCCGGGGATATTGTCAATTGTCTCATCGCCGATGTCCAAAAGGTGGAAAATGGTGTAATTACAATGGGGCTGACAGTCGTTGTTTTAGAACTGTCTAACTTCCTATTTTCTCTGGTTTTCCTCTTCTTCCTCAACTGGCAATTAGCCCTGCTCAGTTTAATCGGTTTAACCCTCTGCACCATTGCTCCAGCAAAAATAGCCAGCCTTGCCACCGAAGTCGGCTATAAGTTGCTGCAAAAAGAAGGACAGATTGCCAGCGTCGTCGAAGAGAATATCCTCTCGCAAACCGTTGTCAAGATATTCGGGCTGGAAAACCAAATGACTAAGGATTTTGCCACCGATTTAAATGACTTAAAACAGGTTTATGTCCGCGCCACCTTTCTCTCCTACTTAGTGCAGAAAGTACCCATGATTGGTTTTGTCATGACGCAGCTTATCGTTTTAAGTATTGGTGCAGTGATGACCTATAGGAATATAATTTCTGTAGGAACTCTTACCTCCTTTCAAGTTTTAATGCTAGGATTGAATCTCAATATTCTTGGCTTAACTTCGTCAATCCCGGCATTTATTGATGGAGTAGCAGGGCTGCAACGCATCAGCGATATCTTATCAGAAACTCCTGCAATTCAGGATGCACCAGATGCGATTGATTTACCTCACTTTTCCAGTGATATTAACTTTGACAATGTTACCTTTAGCTACTCCCAAGATAGAGGAGGAGTTAAAAATCTATCCCTAAAGATTCGCCAAGGAGACTTCGCGGTATTTGTCGGTCAAAGTGGAGCAGGCAAAAGTACAATTGTCAACTTGCTGACGCGATTTTATGACCCGGATAAAGGACGTATTCTGTTTGATGGAATTGATTTACGTCATGCAACAGTACGCTCCCTCCGCTATCAAATTGGACTGGTTTCTCAGGATGTAATTCTCTTTAATTGCTCCGTGCGAGAAAACATCCGCATGGGCTATCTACAAGCCACTGACGAACAAGTCGAAGCCGCAGCCAAAGCCGCCGAGATTCACAACTTTATTTTGTCCTTACCCCAAGGCTACGACACACCCGTTGGTGACAGGGGCGGACAGTTATCCGGGGGACAACGGCAAAGAATCGCCTTAGCTAGAGCCTTGGTAAGAAATCCAGCAATTCTGATTCTGGATGAAGCCACATCCGCCCTTGACCCCGCCACAGAAGCGGAAATCCTCGCCACCATCGAGCGCATCACCAAAGAACGCACCGTGATTTTGATTACCCACAAAATGGCCCATGCCTTGCGTGCGGATGTCATGTACGTGCTGGAAAACGGCAGCTTGGTTGTTAGTGGTTGACACACAGATTTGACCTGTACTGAATATTTTGGAGTTAAAAATTATGACCAGCACAAATGATTACAAATGGCTAATTCCCTCTTCTGCTAACCTAGGCTCGAAATCTCTTGAAGAAGAGAAAGCTCTCTGGGATAAAAACCACGAAGATTATACTAACACCGCTTTCAGCATCACCCAAGACCCCAAAATCTGCAAAAACTTAATCCGTCCAGAGCGTTCTCCCGGCTATGATATTCCCAACTCGCCTGATATCAAAGTCTTAATTCCCGGTTGCGGCTCGGAAATTTATCTTCAGAAAACTTTACTAGAATTTTGCCCCCAAATTGGACAAATCTACTGTACCGATTTTTCCAAAACAGCCATTGACAAAGCACAAGCACACTGGAAAACAGCAGATGGAGATGCCCGACTCAACAACCAGCAAATCGTGTTTGAGGAAGTAGACTCCACGCGAATCACCGAACAAAAACCGGACTGGAACGAGAAATTTGATTACGTCCTACTCGCAAATTCCGTGGTTTCCAGTGAGGATAAAACCAATCGCGAGATGATTCGGGAATTTGGAAAAGTTCTCAAGCCAGGTGGCAAGATATACGGATATTTCCCAACCACCTTATGCTTTTTAGAAATTGCCTACTTTAGTCGCAAACACGCTCACTGTGTTACAGAGGGATATATCGATGTCTACGGCAATAAAGTTTGGGATGCTGAGTGGCAAACTGCCCAGATTTATTACACTCCCTTGCGGTTAAATCGCATCTTTAAAGAAGCGGGATTGCAACAACTCAGTTTGGAGATGCAGTTTTTGGACTATGAGCCTTTTGTTTCCATGTTTAAACAGATGATAGATCATGACGACCCGGATATCTTTCTCTGGCATCTTCTAGTTCGTTATGAAAAATATAGCAATCCTAAATCATTCTCATAATTATTGTAGGGGCAATCCCCCCGTGGTTGCCCTATAGATAGGGGGTAGGCACGGGGAGTAGGGGTAGCACTACCCCTACAAATTTATCTGAATCATTTAGGATTGCTATAGGACTTAGGGATTTGGGCGAAGCATCGAGTGAGATGCTTCGTTTCACTCAGCATGACACATAGGCTTTGCGTAAGTAGGGACACGGCATTGCCGTGTCCTTCTTCGTGTCAACAACTAGGTTAAACCCGCAGTCCGGCAAGGGTTGAAACCCCTGCCTCAAAGCTAAAGTCCTCTGAAGAGGACTGAAAAACTCATTAGTCCTCTTCAGAGGACTTTAGCTATTAGACAGGGAATTCATTCCCTGGCGGTCTGGCGGACTGGCGACTGTCAGCGGCGAGTTATGGTTGAGGTAAAACTCTAGAATCTGGAAATTAACAGAGGCCAGAAGTACGATCGCCCTTTTGAAGAGAAATGTATAGAAATAGAAACGCGATCGCAACTTTATTTGTTTTACCCTCCGATAACTCCCCATCTCCCGATGGTTTCCCAACTACGCTTCAACTATCAAAGTAATGTTGTCAAGTCTCACGACGCCAACAACTTCACCGGGTTGCAAAGTTATTTCTCGTTAGCGAAGCCCTCAAAGAGGATCGCACTTCGCCGGCCACCAACTGTTTTGGAAACGAACGCGACCGCATTCTTGAGGGCTAATTTGTTCATCTACGATCGCTGTTTCAACATCGTTAATAGACATAGCTGCTTGCTCCTGAATATAAACTAGACTTGATTTGTGCGGATGTCAGAAGCTTGTCTGTCAACTTCCCCTCCACACTCAACCGTGTCACTTCTGATTATTATTTGAGCGGTTTATACAGTATTTTAGGGATTTATTATCGGAGCTTAAACGAGAGAAATCAAGCCAGAGAATGCCATTAAATATCAGAAATAAAAGCCCCTAAATATTTGCAGATTATAGCGAAAAACAGCGAACCGGACAACGGCAAACAAGCAAATCTCGAATTCTGGAAAATTAACGCTGCAATTAATATAGGTTTTTGTCAAATAGAAACGCGCGAATTATAATCAGCTATGGAGATATTTGTCAAGCTGAAAAAAATGCGGGACTAAATCGGGAGTAATAGCTATTCGATCGATGTCGGGTTAGCTTTCCTCAACTCCTGTGTCGGAGCAAAAAAGAGGCGGAAGATATCGCCGAAAAACTTTATGCCGATCGGGAAAACAGTCAGTTGGTGGGTACGGGATACAAATTAGTTTTTCTCGCCGCCACTTATCACAACCTGCCAGAGACAGAGAAAGCTTTGAGCTTGTACCGCCAAGCGATCGCCCAGGCCGACCAAAACCAGTACAGCACCATCAAAGCCAAAACTCTCAGCGGTACAGCCGCGCTGCTGACACAAAGTAAATGATTTCCTGGAATGTTCTGGTAAATCCGGGTAAAGTCTGGTACTATAGTTTGAGAACAAAAATACCACCTAGCGATGACCAGATATGTCACACCGCGAGAAGCTTGCAAAATCCTGCAAGTCTCAGACAAAACCCTTAGAAACTGGGAACTTGCCGACAAAATATCAGCAATCAGAACTCCATCCAACCAGCGACGCTACGACATCGACAGCGTTCTCGGAACCGGACACGACCGAATTACAGCCATCTACGCCAGGGTCAGTAGCTACAAACAGCGCGAAGACCTCGATAGGCAAGTCAGCTACCTCCAAAACCTCTACCCGCAAGCCAAAGTCTTCAAAGACATCGGAGGCGGACTCAACTTCAAAAGAAAAGCGCTGCTTGCCCTTCTGGGACAAGTCATGTCAGGAGATATCTCAGCAGTTGTGGTCGGACATCAAGACAGACTGTGCCGGTTCGGTGGCGATCTCATTAAATGGATCTGTGAGCAAAACAATTGCCAACTCATGGTTCTCAGTAGAAACGAGCTGTCTCCAGAACGAGAAATGGTTGAAGATATCCTTGCCATCATCCACGTCTTTAGCTGCCGACTCTATGGTTTGCGAAAATACAAATCTGCTATCAAAGAAGATTCGAGTTTACCCGGAAACCAAGCTAGCAGCGAAGTGGAGGACTTGGATTGCAGCAAGTAGATGGTGTTATAACCAAGCAATTGCTATCCTGAGAGACGAAAAAATTGGCAAGTACGATTTAAGAAAGAAAGTGATGGACTCGGCTCCCAAGTGGGTGTCAGAGCAGCCTTATAATCCCCGACAAATGGCAGTGTTTCAAGCTTTTGAAGCACACAAGGCTGCGAAGAAAGTCAAAGGAACGGCAAAGTTTAGGAGCCGTTTCGACACATCTCAAACTATCCGGTTCCAAACATCTAACTGGAAGTTAGGTACTTTTTACCCAAATTCTACCAAAGGACTAAGTTTTCAAGCATCAGAACCAATCGTTGAGGTAATGCAGCACGAACCAATACTCAGCTTAATTAACAGGCAGTGGTTGATCTGCTATGCGATTGACGCACAAGTAATGAAACCAATTAATAGCGATTTGGTTGTCGCGCTAGATCCGGGTGTCAGAACTTTTCTTACTGGTTTTGATGGTAGTGACTTCATCGAAATAGGAAAAAACGATATCGGTCGTATCTATCGCCTAGCAAGGCATCTAGACAAATTAATGTCCCGTATTGGAGTAAGTAAAGGGAGAGAGTTCAAGCGACTAAGGTATTGCCTGCGAAAATCAGCAGCCCCAATCAGGATCAAGATTAAAAACTTGGTCAATGAATTGCATAAAAAAGCTGCCAAATATCTAACAAGCAAGTACAAGTTAATTTTTTTGCCAACCTTTGAGACGCAACAAATGGTCAAGAAAGGTAAACGTAGGTTGGCGACTAAAACGGCTAGAGCGATGGTTACATTGAGTCATTATCGTTTCAAGCAAATGTTGAAGCATCAAGCCACCAAGCACGGTGGTGTTGTAGTAGACGTAACGGAAGAGTATACATCTAAAACTTGCTCAAAATGTGGACATATCCATACTAACTTGGGTGGATCTAAAATCTTTAAATGTCCAAAATGCGGACACACCCTAGAAAGGGATAAAAATGGCGCTTTCAATATTTTGTTGAAAGCTTTGAGAGATACCTCCTTGACAGGAGAGCTTGCTGCTTTTTCTGTCTTGCCATACACGGTTATTCCGGGATTAGTCCGGGATTTACCGGGTTAAATGTATCTGTACCGAGAACGGGGAGAATATGACCAAGCCCTGCCGCACCATCCAGAAGCAATCGAAATACTCGATCGAACCAGCGCTAAATTAGACCGAGCCGAAGCTTGCTATCAACTAGCACTAACAGAACAAAAACTTGGTAACATCGAGAAAACCCAAGAAAATTTTGACCGCGCCATTCAACTGTTCAGCGAAATGGACGCTAGCAAACAAGTAGAAAAAGTACAGTTAGCCGGGACAAAAAAACTGAAAAAATACCTAATTAATCGAGCAAGAAATCAGAAAATAGATACAATAAACGAAAGAACAACCATAAACTTTGTAGATATGAAACTAAAACGATTGGGACACGTAGCCGTCTGCGTGCAAGACATAGAGAAGTCTGCTGAATTCTACCGCAACTTGGGTATGGAGTTAGTCTGGAAAGATCCAGACTGGGCTTATTTGAAAGCAGGAGAGGACGGATTGGCGCTGTTGAGTCCGAGTTACGACCAAGCAGGGCCGCATTTTGGGTTTGTATTTGACGATCGTACCGAAATGGAATCCGCCTACGAACAACTCAAAGCCGATGGTGTTTCCGTCACCCACATCCACGAACACCGCGACGGTACTGCATCCTTCTACGGCAGAGATCCAGATGGGAACGGCTTCGAGTACCTTTACGAACCGGCCTGACGATTCGAGGGCTTACGAATCAAAACCCAAGAAACCGGGTTTTTAGCGGTTTCTGCGAGTTACAGTGCGTCTTATCGAAAAAAACCCGGTTTCTGACCACGTGCGCGAACTAAATTAAGTAAGCGCCCAGAAAAAAATAGAATATCCACATACCCGGCGCAGGCGTTCCTTCTTCCGTTCCCGGAACATCCCTACAACTCCCCGAATAATCTGAGGTACTCACACCGATGCTTCTATAGTAAGGTGCAGGCTGTGAATCCGAAATATATCCACAAGTTCCGAAAATCGGCTCGATAATCTAAAATCTAAAATCTAAAATCTAAAATCCTCATGTTGCAGAGAATACAAGTCAGAAACCGCTGGAAATCAATCTTCAAACCCTGGGAAGAAGCAGACCCTTGGCTGTTCGCCGCTTGCATCGCCCTCACCATCTTCGGGGGAATCATGATCCGCAGCGTCGAAATCAACCAGGGACTGATCGACTGGTGGCGACACTGGGTAACTGGGGCAGTTGGTTTGTTCCTCGCCATCATCATTTCCCGCTGCCGCTACCAAATACTGCTGGAGTGGAAATGGCCGATTTACATATTAATCAATTTGTCGCTGATTGCAGTGCGGTTTATCGGTACTACAGGGCTCGGTGCCCAGCGGTGGATCAACATCGGCGGCTTCTACCTGCAACCCTCAGAATTTGCCAAAGTAGGCATGATCGTCACTTTAGCAGCTCTCCTGCACGAGAAGAGTGTCCCCACAGTCCGGGATATGTTGAGGATGCTGGCGATTATGGCTGTACCTTGGGGATTGATATTTGCCGAACCAAATTTAGGTACTTCCCTAGTGTTCGGCGCGATCACAATGGGGATGTTTTACTGGGGTAATGTCAATCCCGGCTGGCTAATATTGCTATTCTCTCCTCTCATCTCAGTTCTCTTCAATAACCTGTCTACACCGATTTGGATAGCTTGGGTAGTTGTTGCGGGTATTATCGCTTGGCGAACCCTGCCTTGGCCCTGGTTAGGGACTTTCGGTGCTGTGTTGGTGAACGTTGTTTCTGGACACCTCGGACATATTTTTTGGAATGTGCTCAAGGATTATCAAAAAATGCGCCTGACAGGGTTTTTAAACCCCGAGAAAGACCCTTTAGGCAGCGGATATCACTTGATTCAATCCCGGATTGCTATTGGGGCAGGGGAACTCAAAGGCAGGGGTTTGTTTCACGGAACGCAAACTCAGCTTAACTTTATTCCCGAACAGCATACGGACTTTATCTTTTCAGCTATTGGCGAAGAATTGGGGTTTATTGGCTGCATTTGCGTGTTGTTGGTGTTCTGGATAATGTGTTTCCGGTTGGTGACGATCGCTCAAACTGCTAACGATAATTTTGGTTCTTTGCTGGCGATCGGCGTACTGTCAATGTTGATTTTTCAGGTGTTCGTAAATATTGGGATGAACATTGGCTTGGCTCCGGTTACGGGCATTCCGCTGCCTTTCCTAAGTTACGGGAATGCCTCGCTGCTGAGTAATTTTCTCGGCCTAGGGCTGGTGGAGGCGGTGGCCAGCCAGCGACAGCGCAAGAAGCGTTGGAATTAGGTCATTGGTAATTGGTTTTGGGAATGCGATCGCCCTTTTGATTTTTTTCGAGAAATTCTGCGGGCGATCGCATTTTTTGTCGATCTGCCAAGGCGCATCTAAGGAATGAGAATTAAATAACTTCCACAAGTTTGTGGGATGGGCGTCCCGCCCGTCCAAAAAGGACGGGCGGGAC
>NZ_JAUBPT010000354.1:0-1412 GCF_036700905.1 Microcoleus sp. S13_C3
GGGAGCATCCCGATTTTGCAAGTATACAAAAGTATGATATGATGTATTGTTTTTTTGGAAAACCGACACTTAGCTTCCCGAAAAAATATGTTTTAGAGTCAATAAGCCATTTTATAGCAACTGAAGAATAGAGTGTCTCAAGAGTTACAATAGTCAATAAATAATTTTGAGGGAATCAAAATGACGCCTGACGAACAAGCACGTTTACAAGCTCATACTGCTGAAATCGCCAAAATTTTATACAGAAACACTCCCCCCGAGGCATTAGAGAGCCTGGAAACAATAGAAGGTCACCTGAGAAAACAATGGATAGAGAGAGTGGGACCCCAAGTTGCTTTTTTTTTATCAAAGAAACCACGGGGACAGACAAAGGACGTCCCCGAACAGTAAAAAGCTGTGTGGGTGAGTTAAAAATTACCGAAAAACAAGCAGAAAAATTAAATCTCAAAAAATCGACTCGCTTGGCCCCTGTTTTTGAGAAATGCTGTCTGCGACAAGTAGCCCTGTTATCCTATTCCAAGGCATCTGGTAGAAATTGAAGTACAGACGGGAGTCAAGATAGGTCATACCAGTTTACATAGATTGGTAGAAAACCAAGAGTGGGTTGAACCAGTAGCAGAAGCCCCCATTAAAGAAACCAGCGTAGATGGAGGGAAAGTGCGTGTTAGAGGACCAAAAGGAGAGGGTTCTCACTGGCTGGATTACAAAGCAGTTAGTCTTCATGGCAGCTTTTATGGTGCATATTTTCTGGAAAATGAAGTATTGATTGATTATGTCAATCGTCAGCCGTTAAATTCCCTAGTGACTTGTTTAGGTGATGGACATGACGGAATTTGGAATATCATCGGTAAATTCAATCCGGATGGTAATCGCCGAGAAATCTTAGACTGGTATCATTTAGTAGAAAATCTGTACAAAGTAGCAGGGTCTAGGAAACGGCTGTCTCAAGCCAAAGAATTGTTGTGGCAAGGTCGTATAGATGAAACCATTAAGTTGTTTGAGTTGTGCAGTAGTCGTCAGGCTACTAACTTTTGTAAATATCTCACAAAACATCGGAATCGAATTGTCAACTATCAACTCTTATCCAGCCAAAAGATTTGTTCTATTGGGTCGGGAGCGGTGGAATCATTAGTGAAACAGATTGATAGAAGATTAAAAATTTCCGGCGCTCAGTGGGGGAGTGAAAATATTAATCAAATGCTCAAACTTAGGTGTGCTTACTTGAATGAATTAATCTAGAATATAGATACCTCTTTTTTATTTTTGTTCCCAAATCCCATACTTTAGATACTCCTCTCTCGCCAGTTCGGTTAGCGTGCGGGCGATAACTTTTGCGTTCTATCATATAGCGGAGGGCGAAAAATTTTGGCTCTTATCATACTTTTAACCATTTACAAAACCGGGATGCTCCC
>NZ_JAUBPT010000355.1:0-1411 GCF_036700905.1 Microcoleus sp. S13_C3
GGGAGCATCCCGATTTTGCAAATATACAAAAGTATGATAAGGTGCGCCGCTTTTGGGGAAAACCGACACTTAGCTTCCCCAAAAAATATGTTTTAGAGTCAATCAGCCATTTTAGAGGAACTGAAGAATAGAGTATCTCAAGAGTTACAATAGTCAATAAATAATTTTGAGGAACTCAACATGACGCCTGACGAACAAGCACGTTTACAAGCTCATACTGCTGAAATCGCTAAAATTTTATACAGAAACACTCCTCCCGAGGCGTTAGAAAGCCTGGAAGCAATAGAAGGACACTTGAGAAAACAATGGATAGAGATAGTGGGACCAGAAGTTGCTTTTTTTTTATCAAAGAAACCACAGGAACAGATAAAGGGCGTCCCCGAACAGTAAAAAGCTGTGTAGGTGAGTTAAAAATTACCGAAAAACAAGCAGAAAAATTAAATCTCAAAAAATCGACTCGCTTAGCCCCTTTTTTTGAGAAATGCTGTCTGCGACAAGTGGCCTTGTTATCCTATGAAAAGGCATCTCAAGAAATTGAAGTACAGACGGGAGTCAAGATAGGTCATACCAGTTTACATAGATTGGTAGAAAACCAAGATTGGGTTGAACCAGTAGCGTGCGCCCCCATTAAAGAAACCAGTGTGGATGGAGGAAAAGTGCGTGTTAGAGGGGCAAAAGGGGAAGGTTCTCACTGGCTCGATTATAAAGCAGTTAGTCTTCATGGCAGCTTTTATGCTGCATATTTTCTGAAAAATGAAGTCTTGATTGATTATGTCAATCGTCAGCCGTTAAATTCCCTAGTGACTTGTTTGGGTGATGGACATGACGGAATTTGGAATCTGATCGGTAAATTCAATCCGGATGGCAATCGCCGAGAAATCTTAGACTGGTATCATTTAGTCGAAAATCTGTACAAAGTAGCAGGGTCTAGGAAACGACTGTCTAAAGCCAAAGAATTGTTGTGGCAAGGCCGTACAGATGAAACCCTTAAGTTGTTTGAGTTGTGCAAGAGTCGTCAGACTACCAACTTTTGCAAATATGTCACAAAACATCGGAATCGAATTGTTAACTATCAACTCTTGTCCAGCCAAAATATTTGTTCTATTGGGTCGGGAGCGGTGGAATCATTAGTGAAACAGATTGACAGAAGATTAAAAATTTCCGGCGCTCAGTGGTGTCATGAAAATATCAATCAAATGCTCAAACTTAGGTGTGCTTACTTAAATGAATTAATCTAGAATATAGAGGCTTCTTTTCTATTTTTCTTCCCGACTCCCATACTTTAGATACTTCTCTCTCGCCAGTTTGGTTAGCCTGCGGGCGATAACTTTTGCGTTCTATCATATAGCAGAGGGCGAAGAATTTTGGCTCTTATCATACTTTTAACCATTTACAAAACCGGGATGCTCCC
>NZ_JAUBPT010000049.1:0-28679 GCF_036700905.1 Microcoleus sp. S13_C3
CCGTCCAAAAAGGACGGGCGGGACGCCCATCCCACAATAACAATTAAAATTGTAAGTTATTTAATTCGCGATCCTTAGAGAAAACCTCAACCCGCCCCAGAAGCTCATGTTTTGGCAATCGTTGCGGTAAACGCGCCACTGGCTTTCTTTTAACTATCGCGGTTATTTCACAAGAATAAATATTATCCCATATTTATCCAACAATGCTGCCGTCAGGCATGATTGTTCCTTTCAAAATCGCTTCGCCCAAATTCGCTCCCGCCAAGTTCGCTCCCCGGAGATTTGCCCCGGTCAAATTAGCCCCTCTCAAATCAGCTTTGCCAAGGTAGGCCCACCGGAAATCGGCAGCGCTCAACTGTGCAAAACAGAGATTTGCCCGGAAAAGATATGCTCCAGTGAAGTGAGATTCTCCGAGGTTAGCTTTAGAGAAATTAGCTGCATAGCAATGTGCTTCAATCAATTCGGCTTGAGTCAGATTGGCTTGACTGAGATTAGCACAGTTGAGGTTCGCGCCCATCGCATTAACTCGAAACATCACCGCACCGATTAAATTCGCATCGGCGAAATCGGTTTGTTGGAGATTAGCAGCGGTGAGGTCAGCCCCAATTAAATTAGCACCGCTCAAATCAGCTCCCCTGATGTCTGCCGCTCCGAGGTTAGTTCCAGTTAAATTAGCTTTAATTAAATTAGCTTCGAGCAGTTGCGCTCCGGCAAGATTTGCTAAACTAAAATTAGATTCGGCGAGGTTTGCCGCAATTAATTTAGCCTTAAACAAATCTGTTTTAAAAAGGTTCGATCGCCCAAGATGTGCACCTCTGAGATTTGCTTCGGCGAGGTTAGCTTCGCTGAGATCCGGTTCTATATTTGGGTTGAGACTTCTCCATTGAATCCAAGTAACTGCACCTTTTTTTAACAGCGCTAAATGCTGTGTATTTGCCATAATTGCATCTCCTTTAACGGCTATTCCTTGCGACCAACAATTGTTGGATTTTCTCGACCCGTCACGTTTTCCACCGCCGCAATTGCTGCCTGGGAACCTGCTATAATATCTCGTTCTGCGCCGCCGAGGTAAAGCCGTCCGAAACTGCCTACAGCCTGAACCTCTAAGATGTTAATAGATGCGCCTTTTTCTGCTTCATTGGCCGCCAGCGCTGCATAGGCTGCCGGTTCTACTTCTAAGACGTAAAGCGTTTGTCCCGCCAGCAGCAACTGTCCGCGGCGGGTGCGGTTGATTAATTGTGTTTGGTGGGGGTCAATGTTGCGAATAATTTGACTGGAAATCACTCGCGGTTTGATACCTTCTTCTCTGCGGACTCCCATGAATTCTAGAATTGCTTTGCCTGCGGCCCGCGTTTCCCCCTGCTGGCCCGAGTGTACTTCCAGAAGGCCGTACAAGCGTTCGACTATCTGCACTCCTGGGCGCACGGAGGCAGATTTGAGGGCGACATCGGTAATTCGGTTAATTTCGATACCGGGGGAGATTTCTATCCACAGCGACGCATCCCCCGGCAGCGGCAAGAATCCGGCGGCGATGGTGCCGATGTATGCTGCGTGCTGTGGCTGCAAGTTGTCTAGAAATACGTAGCTGCGTAGCTCTATACCCAAAAGTTTTTATCTCCGTCGATCGAGTTCCAACACTTATCTGTGCAATATCTGAGTTTACCTTTTTTTGTAAACAACACCTTGTCTGTATGACTGTTGAGTGTTGAGTGTTGACTGTTGACTGTTGAGTGTTGACTGTTGACTGTTGACTGTTGAGTGTTGACTGTTGACTGTTGACTGTTGACTGTTGACTGTTGAGTGTTGACTGTTGACTGTTTGAACAATACCGATGGGGCCGGAAACTATATGAGACACCCCAGAGTGCCGTTCCGGTCACAGCGAGCAATGTTTAATTTCGTCTGGTTGGTAAAAAAAGATATCAATCTCTAGTTATACGTAGAACCTAACAATGTTTACTGCTAGAGGTGGATTTAACTTTAAAAGCCAATCGATATAGTTGTGATAGTTAAAGATTTTAGCCAACAGAGAGCATTTGAATTATGAAACGTTCTGATTTATCCAAAGCAATCGGTGCAGGTATTATAGCTGCTGGTTTAGCCCTAGCACCAGCTCATCTGCCTGCTTCAGCTCAGACAGATACAACTGGCGGTACTAACAGCACTACAACCACCACCACTCCTCGCTCCGATGTCTACAATGCTGAAAACGATCGCGATTTTGATTGGGGATGGTTGGGCTTACTCGGCTTATCTGGCTTGTTAGGTTTAATACCCAAAAAACGTGAAGAAAATGTCCGCTATACCACTACAACAGCCGATCGCGACCCAGCAGTCCGCACTGACTACCGCTAAGAATCGAGTCTTAGTGCTGTGGGCATCCTGCAGGGACAGGATGTTTTACCCTGTCCGACGATAGCCAATAATAATCAAAAAACCTCCACCTGTGAGGTTTTTTTATTGGAGATGATGCGCGATCGAACGACCATAAAATTGGTTAAATCTGAGATATGGCACTATTGTCAATAAGTTTTTTATGAACAGGCAAGATGCCTGTTCCACAAGAAAATTCACTTTTTGTGGAACAGGCATCTTGCCTGTTCCTGACAATGGTGCAATATCTCAGATATAACCGAACTTGAGATTATTAAATTCTTCCTTTCTTCTTCCTTTTTTCCTTCAAGTTCTTAGCGCCTTCGCGGTTCATTAAATAAAGACTTTTCAGACACAAAAAGAGCTTAAATAATGTTTGGGCCCGATCGATCGAGTACCTCCCCAATCGCCTGCACCAACTTGTCGGGGTCTAAAGGCTTACAAATGTGTCGCTGGAACCCCGCAGCCAGGGCCTGCTGATAGTCAATTTCTCCAGCATAAGCCGTGAGGGCGATCGCCGGAACCAGTCCGCCTTTGTCAGGCGCCAGAGCCCGAACCTGTCGCATCAACATATAACCGTTGGTATCGGGCATTCCAATATCGCTCAACAGCAAATCCGGCACAGACTGGGTTAAAACCGCCAAGGCATCGGCCGCGTTAGCAACTGCTGTAACGCTTGCCCCACACTCCTCAAGCAGAAAAACCACTAAATCTAGCGCATCGGCCTCATCATCCACCGCTAACACCTTGATACCGCTCAAATTGAAGGATTGGCCCGGCGACGCAGTTCCCACAGGACTTGTCGGAGATTGCACGGGCATCAGAGGTATCCTGACAGTCAAGGTTGCACCTTGTCCTTCGCCGGGACTGTCAGATTTCACTGTACCGCCGTGGAGTTCGACGAGATGGCGGACGATCGCCAATCCTAAACCCAATCCGCCAAACTTGCGGGTAGAAGTGCTGTCAGCTTGCCGGAAGTAGTCGAATACATAGGGCAGAAAATCAGGTTCGATACCTTTTCCCGTATCAGTTACAGTAATTTGGGCCAAGGTGTCCACCCGATCGAGAACGACTTCAATTTTGCCGGACGGCGGGGTGAACTTGACGGCATTTGACAGCAAATTCCAGACTACCTGCTGAAGTCTCCCCGCATCCCCCAACACCGGGCCGAGATTCGGTGCAAATTGAGTGCTGATTTGAATCGATTTGACTTGGGCCGCCAGACGCACAGTTTCAATGGCGGCGCCGATGACCCCGGCTAAATCCACAGGTGCAATATTCAAGCTGACCTTGCCTTGCAGAATCCCCGACACGTCGAGCAAATCTTCGATAAGCTGGGTTTGCAGTTTGGCGTTGCGCTCGATCGTCTCTAAGGCATAACGCTGCTTTTGGGGTGTCAAAATGTTCGATTGAAGCAGCTTCGCCCAGCCCATAATCGGGTTTAAGGGAGTCCGCAATTCGTGGGACAAAACAGCCAAAAATTCGTCTTTGACGCGGCTAGCCTGTTCTGCCTCTTCCCGCGCTGCCTTTTCCCGTGCTAGAAGGCGTTCCCGTTCTGCTTCTGCAAGTTTTCGATCGGTAATATCGGTGTTGGTGCCACACCAGCGCAGCACCTGGCCTCGATCGTCGCGAATCGGCACGGCGCGGGAGAGAAACCAGCGGTACGATCCGTCTTTGCCGCGCAACGGGAAAGTATCTTCCCAGAGTTCCTCTGTTTCAATGCAGCGCCTAAATTTTTCGACAACCCGATCGAGGTGTTGTGGGTGGTGTACCTTTTGCCAGCCCCAGCCTCGCATTTCTTCTAGGGTGGTGCCGGTGTAGTCAAACCAGCGCTGATTATACCAGAAAATCCCCCCTGCAGCATCTGTCATCCAGGCCAACTGAGCGATGTTGTCAGCTAGAGCGCGGAACCGAGCCTCGCTTTCGTGCAGCTCATGCAGGGCTCGCGCGTGCAGGATCACCGTCCAGAGGCGAGCCACCACTTCTTGCATCAGCCAAACTTCATCAGGCCGCCAGTGCCGAACCACCCTTGATGTCACCAGCAAAAGAGCCACCCAGCGCCCTTCCTGAAGGCAGGGAACATCGACCAAAGCGCGAATTGACACGGCACCGTAGTTATCGAATAAATGCGCTGTATGCGGGTGATTAGCGATATCTGAGATGACAAGGGTTTGACCTGCCATAGAGAGAGCTTTCAGTTCTGGCGTCTTAAAGTCTGAGATTTGATAGGTGCCGACGGTGCTGGCGAGGTCGGACTGGTGCCAGTCTTGCCGGACAATTGCCCGATCGGCTTCTACATCGATTTCATGCCATATGCAGCGATCGACCTTTAAATATTCTCCCAGACTGTTCATCGCTTCCCACAACATTTCTGCGGGGTTGAAGCGCTGCCGCAAGCGGGCTTCGAGATCAGAGAGAAACTGCTCGTTGAGTTGGGCTTGTTTGCGATCGTGAATATCAGTATTCGTGCCGATCCACTCGACAACCTGGCCTCCTGCGTCGCGAATTGGCACGGCGCGGGACAAATGCCAGCGTTCCATCTGGTCTACTGCCCGTCGGAGGCGCAGCTCAATTTGATAAACTTCTCCGGTGATTTGACATTCTTGCCAGCGGGTCCAAGATTCTGCCAAATCCGATGGCGGGACTAGGGATTCCCAATTGTTTTGAGCGGCTTCCTCGTAAGACATCCCCAGATATTCCGACCATTTTTGTTGATTGGTAAAGCGAATTTCCCCGGCGGAACTTACGTTCCAAATCAGGTGGGGTAGCGACTCAGCCAAGAAGCGGAAGCGGCGGTCGCTTTCTGCTAAACTTTCTTCGGCTCGTTTGCGATCGTCAATATCAATGCCGATACCAGCCCATTGCACCACCTTTCCCTTCCTGTCTTTGACGGGCACAAGTCGCGCTAGATGCCAGCGATAATTACCATCAAACCTGCGTACCCGACACTCGAATTCGTAGGCTTCCCCTGCTTCAATCGCCTTCGTGCGCGTGCCGACAACTGCTGGCAGATCGTCAGGATGAAATAATTGCAGCACCGGCGCAGGCAGCGGCAATTCTGGCATCATGCCCGTGTAGTTTTTCCAGTGTTGGTTGCAAAACTCTAACCTGCCGTCGGCGGTGTTGATCCACATTAATTCCGGGACGCCATCGGCGAGGGTGCGGTAGAGATTTTCGCTGTGCCGCAGTGCTTCTTCTATTTGCCGGCGCTCGGTTTTGTCCTGCATAATTTTCAGGAAACCTTGCACCTCGCCGGCTGCGTCGCGCAGGGGCCTCACCAGCCCGCTGCCCCAAAAGCGACTGCCGTCTTTGCGGACGTGCCAGCGCTCGTTTTCTCCTCTTCCCTGAGTCAGGGCACTGTGCATTTCTGCTTCCGGCATTCGGGAAGCAGAGTCTTCTGGGGTGAAGATAATTCCTCCATGCTGGCCGACGATTTCAGCTTCGGTATAGCCCAGCAATCTCTCGGCCCCTGCGTTCCAACTGGTAACCTGTCCGTCGGTGTCGAGGGTGAAGATGGCGTAGTCTTTGGCGCTGTCGAGAATCAACTGCAGGTGGGTTTCACGATCGCGCAGTGCTGCTTCTGCTTGTTTGCGCTGGGTAATGTCGCTGGTGAAGCCGACTATTTTGGTCGCTTCACCTTGCTGGTTGCGGATCAAACACCCGCGCTCCGAAACCTCGATCCAGCGCCCGTCTTCGTGCTGAACTCGGTACTCGATTTCATAGCGATCGGGAATAGTCAAGATTGATTGCCCCCCGGCTTGGATGCGTGCCAAATCGACGGGATGGATGCGTTCTCTCCACCACTCTGCTGTTGCGGGTGCATCCTCTGGGCAGACACCGACGATCGAGCACAGTCCCTCGGAACGGTAAACTGAGTTTGCTGCCAAATCCCACTCAAACACCATGCCGTCGATCGCCCTTGTAGCTAATTGGAAACGGTTGTAGCTTTCTTGCAAGGCGAGTTCGGCCATTTTGCGAGCGGTAATTTCCTGTACCACGATATGAATCCCGACAATCTCTGGGCCTTTGTCTCTGAGCGGCCACCAATTCTGGAGCCAAGTGCGAACAACTGTGGGTTGAGCCCTGGTTGCACCGGTGAGTTCAAAATTCCGGATCGGTTCTCCGGTGTCTAGAAGGTTGCCCAACAAAGGTTCGGCTGTATCTGCCCAGTCGGGGACAATTTCGCGCAGGGTGCGGCCGATGTGCATTTCCACGGACAAGCCGTTCATTTGGGCAAACCGCTGGTTGATCCGCAGGAACCGCAAATCTCTGTCTAAAACGGCTAAACCCACGGGAGTTGTTTGGTAGAGCGACTCTATCTCTACAAGTTGACGGCGCACGGTTTGTTCGCTTTCTTGTAGGGCGAGTTCGGCCTTTTTGCGATCGGTAGCATCAAATAATACTCCGATAAACCGCACTGCTTCGCCTGCTGCGTCGTAGAGATAGCGCCCGAACGCTCTCAACCAGCGGATTTCTCCTGTGTCGGCCCGGATGATCCGGTATTCGGGGGAGTAGAGCGATCTCGTTTGCCGAGCTGTTTTGGCTGCTTGCATGACTTGCTTTAAATCGTCTGGATGCACGCACTTTTCCCACACATCCGCGCTTGCTTCGCCACCCGGTGTCTGTTCGCAGCCCAAAATGCTGAAATGGGTCGCCGACCAAATTACTCGATGTGTTCGCACGTCAAAATCCCAGGTTGCCATGCCTGAACCTTCGATGGCGACGCTCAAACGTTCTTCGCTTTGTTTCAAGGCAATTTCAGTTTGTTTGCGATCCGTGATATCTGTCACGGAACCCACAGCCCGCAAGGGATTGCCTGACTCGTCCCAAATTGCTCGCCCTCTGGCTAAAACCCATTTGTAGCGGCCGTCGGGACAGCGAACGCGGTACTCGCAGCAGTAATGTGAGGTTTCTCGACGCAAGTGCTGCTGCCAATTGCTTTGCATTATCTCCACATCATCGGGATGAATGTAGCTCAAAAATTGGCTGAACTCCTTGACTTCTTCCGGCCCACGTTCCAAAATCTCTAAACCGCGATCGCTCAGAATCTGGCAATTAGTTTGCAGGTTGCGATCCCAAATGCCGTCGTTGTTGCCGGCACAGGCTAGCTGCCAGCGTTCTTGGCTTTCTTGCAAAGCTTCTTTGGTTCGATTGGCGCGATCGATTTGTACGGCGGCAACGGCAAAGTCTGCTAGGGCGATCGCGATCCGCAAGTCTTCGGCATCGAATTGGCGATCGTCCTCGTGAGATACAATCCATATTGCCCCCAGCAATTGATTTTCTGCTGGCAGTGGCACGACTAACGCTTCGGCGATCGGCAATTCTAGCTGCTGCAAGTCGGTAAAGTATTGTTCTGGAGCGAAGTAAAGCTGGGGAGTTTGGCGATCGAAACCTGCTCCCGACAAACGCAATGTGCGGGGTGTGTTTCTGTGTTCTGCTGCTTCCCACGCGCCCGCCAAGGCTTCCCAGCGAAAGATTTGTTCGGAAGTTGCATTTTCTTCTAGCAAGCAGACTCCGACGCTTCCTGCACCGCACAAATCTTGAGCGATGGCAACCAGTGTTTTGAGCAGCGTGTGGGGTGAGGTTGCCAATTGTCGGGCCAGCATTTGCAGCGCCCGGTTTTCTGCTTTGCAATCGTGCGATCGAGGGGTGCGGCGCGACAGTTCCTCGGCGATCGGAATGTCGGTTAAATTAGTTTCTGAGGTTTGCCAAGCTTCCATCAATTAGTCGTCTCTACGTCTTGCGGTCTGAGCTGGCGAGCGTATATTATCAGCGCGCTGTTAAAGTATCTGCTATATTATATTATCTACCGACAGACAGAAGATGCGATCTATCTTGGAAATTACTTTTTAATTTTCAGGCTAGTTAATTGGGAGCAGTCCAATTTTGTAAAAAGCGTTTTTTAGGAGTGCGAGCATCCCGATCGCTTTATATATTTTTATCGACCAAGATGCTCGACTCCTGTCAAAGCAAAACAGAGATGTACTCCGATGATGGGAGCATCTCAATGAAGGTAAAAAGCGTTGTTTAGGAGTGCTTGCGTGACCGCACAGCACAGTATATACATATAGCGAGCAATGTGTGAAACCCGCGCCAGAGCTTGGTCTAAAATCTCGCTTTTTCCACCACAGGAATCGCGGGTTCGTATCCGTTTTTGGGCGGGGTTAAGGAATCAATTCGCCCCCACAAAGAGATAAAATAGTATTCAGAAAAGCCTTTAATTCTGGACAGACTGCGGCAGCCTCCATGAGATTTTGTCCCTCTAATATTCTTTTGGCATCCCGTGCTTTATCATAACTGCGACGTTTTCCCTGTTCAAATATTGCTTTAATCCGATAACAAGGTGGATTATTGTGATTGACCAGTTCAGGAGAACCGCTAGGAACGGCTCTATTGCCTCCTGATATTTGCTGAATTTTTGACCAAAAAGGTAACAGCCAAGCTTCAAAGTCATGGGAAGCTGCATGGGGATAAAATTTAGGATTTTCCCCCACCCATTTTTTCATTTGAGCCTTAGCGTCTCCTGCATCTTTAAAATCTTTAGTTCCTGTATAAACATCTGTTAATGCAATTACAGCATCATAACCATCTTTTCCTAAAAAATTTTCAACTACACGCTTTAGCTTGTCTTCTTTAGGAATGCGACCGTGTTGAGGTTTAGTATCGAGTTTTGGCATTTGCTGCAAACGCGATTCCAAAAATTTTCGCAATATAGGCATAAAAGCTGTTTCTGTTTTTCCTTCTACTATGATGGCAATCTTCACGGTCTGCCTCCAATGATATTCATTGCCCAAAGCTGATCCAAGCTATAATCTTCTAACCAGTGTTCTAAGTCTATAGAGTCAGCCCAAGTTAGAGTTGTTAATCCATCTTCAGTATTGCAGACAAGCACCTCTTTAGGCTCTAAAAATCCGATCAGTCTATCTGAATGAGTTGCTACAATTAGTTGAGTTCTTTGAGAAGCTTCTCTCATAGCATGAGCTAGTTGTTGTAACAACTCTGGATGTAAACTAACTTCCGGCTCATCAATCAGCGTGACAGCGGTCAAATCTCGACTTTGCAGTAAGGTGATTAACCAGAGAAATCGCAGCGTTCCCTCGGATAGTTGGTGCATATAAAAAGGATCAGAAAAATTTCGCTCCTTCCAAGTCATTGCTAAAGTTCCGGCTGCTACTGGCGGAAAGCTTAATCGTTCAAAATTAGGAAAGGCCGCAGCAAGCGTATCTTGGATAATTTCAAATCGATTGGGATCTGTTTCTCGCAGGTAATAGAGGCATGAAACTAAATCTTCTCCCTTGGTACCGGGCAAAGTTGCAGGCCGCATAGATTGAGGTAAACGTATAGGACTTTGAGGGGAAAGATTCAACTCCCAAGCCTTATAAAAGCTACATGAAGCTAAGTGCTGCCTCAATGTTTCAGGTTCCCGATACATCTTAGGAACCTGAGCGAGTGAGCTTTCAAAAGGATTGTACTGCCAGTTGGGACGTAGTAGCTTTTCATCCTCTGGACTGAAGTATCTGACATCTGAACCGCGAGATTCAATATACTTAAAAGGTTGAGAAGCATTGGGATCGCGCTGTTGGATTAGAGTTTCTGAACCAATTTCATAGAATTGACCTTTGGTTGCAAGTTTCAGAGAATAGTTAAGCGGTTCCTGATTTTCTATAGGCATTGATAAGGAGATTGACACGCTATCAGCCCGGTCTAATGTTACCATCTGAGTTAGACCGCCCAACTCTGAAATTTTGGACTGTAACTGACCGTTGGCTGATGCTGCTAAAAGTGAGAATATTTCTAAAAAAGAGCTTTTCCCAACACCGTTAGCACCAATCATCACTGTCAGAGGTCGCATTTCCACCTCTGCCGAAAACAAACGGCGAAACCCCTCGATCTTTAGGCGCTCAAATGTGTTCATAACTTTTGCTCTTGAGCTTGTAGAATCGTAATATGCACAATTTTATTCCAGAATCGCGCTTTTTTCCATATCTGACTTGGACAGAAATTCAGTCTATGCTGGATAAGGAAAATACTGTGATAATTCTGCCCCTAGGTGCGATCGAACAGCACGGCCCCCATTTGCCTTTAATTGTGGATGCGGCAATTAGCGCGGCGGTGATAGGCAAAGCGCTGGCCAAGTTAGACGCAAATATTCCCGCGTATGCTTTGCCGCCTTTGTACTATGGCAAGTCGAACGAACACTGCCATTTTCCCGGTACAATTATGCTCAGTGCTCAGACACTTTTAGCAGTAATCAGTGAAATTGCTGACAGTATTTACCGGGCAGGATTTCGGAAATTAGTGTTAATGAATGCCCACGGCGGACAGCCACAGGTTATGGAAATTACGGCGCGGGATATTCATCAAAAATATCAAGATTTCTCTGTTTTTCCGCTGTTTGTGTGGCGGGTTCCGAATGTGGCTGCTGAATTATTAACTGCGAAGGAGTTGGAGTTTGGAATTCACGCGGGTGATGCAGAAACGAGTTTGATGTTGTCAATTTTGCCGGAACAGGTGAAAATGGAACTGGCTGTTTGCGAGTACCCGCAGGGTTTACCAACAGACAGTTTGCTGAGTATGGAAGGGAATTTGCCTTTTGCTTGGCTGACGCGAGAGTTGACACAAAGCGGTGTGTTGGGCGATGCGACGGCGGCGACGAAAGAAAAGGGAGCTCGTATTCTCGAATCTCTCTCTGACGGCTGGGCGCAAGTTATCAAAGATGTTTACAAATTTCGCCAGCCGGGAAGTTCGGCAACGGATTGTGTAACGGATGTCACGGATGTCACGGATGTCAGTCCGATGGAAGAATGAAGAGGGAAGAATATCGATGTGGAAATGCAGTCACAACAATAGTTGCAGGAATTAAGAACGTTCTAACTGTCTGGGGGGTTGCTATAAAAATAAAAAATACAGTCCTGGAGGCATAATCGACTTATGTAGGGTGCTGAGGTTGCACCTTACCGCTATTAAGAATTAAAAATCAAAAATTGTTCTAATTTGTGTCAAAATGAGTCTAAGAAATTTTTTGAGTTGGAAAACTAACGATGAGTGTAAATTCTAAATTGCAGCGCGCTTTTGAGCAAGGTCGCGCCCTGAAAATTATCAGCGGTTTAAATAATTTTGATGCTGCCAACGTTGCGGCTGTTGTCAAAGCAGCGGATATCGGCGGCGCTTCCTTTGTCGATATTGCTGCCGATCGCGATTTGGTATTGATGGCAAAACAGTTGACAAATTTGCCAATTTGTGTATCGGCTGTGGAACCGGAAAAGTTTGTGCCTGCGGTAGAAGCTGGTGCTGATTTGATTGAAATTGGTAACTTTGATGCTTTCTACGCAGTAGGCCGTCGCTTTGAAGCTGAGGAAGTTTTGCAGTTGACTCGCGAAACTCGATCGCTATTTCCAAACATCACTCTTTCTGTGACAGTTCCCCACATTTTGGCCCTCGACAAACAAGTGCAGTTAGCAATTGAATTAGTCAAAGCGGGCGCTAACATCATTCAAACCGAAGGTGGCACCAGCGCTCAACCAATTCACGCCGGCACTTTGGGATTAATTGAAAAAGCAGCGCCTACTTTGGCCTCCGCCTTTGAAATTTCCCGCGCCGTATCCGTCCCCGTACTCTGCGCTTCCGGTATCTCCAGCGTCACCGCACCCCTCGCTATTGGAGCCGGTGCTGCGGGTATTGGTGTCGGTTCTGCTGTCAGCAAACTTAATAGCGAAGTGGCGATGATTGCGGCTGTTTGCAGTTTGGTTGAAGCTTTGGCTTTGGTTTCGCGATCGCACTTGTCGGCTTCCATTTAATTAAGAAGGAAGTTCGGCAACGGATTCGCTCGACGGATGTAACGGATGTCAGGGAGAAGGAAGAAGGATGTTCGGCAACGGATTCTGTAACCGATGTCAGGAAGAAGGAAGAAGGAAGATTTTTTCCATCCCCACTCTCCCCTTCTCCCACTCTTCCCCTCTTCCCCTCCCCCACTTTTCCACTCTTCCTTAATAATTGATAAACCACACGGCATAATCATCTAATAACTGATTGTTGCGGGAGGTTACATCAACTGATTCTAACTCAGATAAAGGCAACATAAACTTTTGGCGATCGCTGACGCGCTGCACTTCCACAAATATGCCTTCTTCCTGAAGCACCAAATCCTCCAACCGATTAATTGTGAATCTATCAGTATAAGAAGGTTGAGTTTTTTTGAGCCGTGCATATTCTTTTTTGCTGCCCCCACCCATTGTATATTCTTCTTCCCATTCAAACTCTTCTATGCCGGTAACGTGGCAGGGTAGTTGAATATTTTGCTTGATGTAATCTAGATATTTGATGGAATTTTTTAGGCTGAAATCAATATTTTTTGACCCCAAAATCTTGCTGATTTTAGTTTCAAATTGCGTATTATTAAATGGCATATTTTTATCGATATGCGCTAAGATTTCTGGATCGAACCCCGCTCTCAATTCGGATAATTCCTCCAGCAGGCTCTGAAAGTCGTTGACCGGTTTCGGTCTTCTGCCTGCTACAATGGTTTCATCAAGCTGAACTGGAGGAAGTTCGGATGGTAAAGGAAGGGATTGGCTTTGCTCGGGGCGATCGTCCACTTTAGGCTTGTTAACTTTAGACTTGTTAACTTTAGACTGGTTAAGTTTAGGCTTGTTAAATTTAGGCATCGCTCGGTCTCGCTGGCTCGGTTTATCAATAAAGTATATCTTGGCAGAAGTACATTCGTGTATGATAGGAGGAATCTGTAATGCAACTACTGAAATCACCTGATGAATCGCCAGTCTATCAAGGACAATTCGGCGAATTTACAATTACTCAAAACGATCGCACGGGAGTGGTGATTTACCGCGCCGGATTGGGGGTGGCGGCGCTGTGTTTTGCGATCGGCACTACTCTGGTGCTGCAACAGGGCGACAACCCGATGGCAATCCAAGCTGTAACGCCTGTTTTTGCTTGTTTCTGGATAGCTTTAGGCGTCAGCTTGGCAACTATTCACATTTACATGATTGCGCTGCACCGCACACTACAGGCGTTTTGGGCGATCGGCGGCGCGGCAGCATTGTTTGTCGCCCTACAAAGCAGCCAACCTCTAGCTTTAGCAGTGTACGAACATCCCGCGACTTTGTGGGGAATTGGCTTTACTTTTGCCGCCTTAAATGGCATTTATTTTAAGGAAGCATTCTGCTTTAATCGCCTCGAAACTAAGTTTTTGACTCCCGGAGTTCCTCTCTTAATTTTAGGACATATTTTCGGTTTTTTGTCAGCCGAAAATGAACAATTTTTGCTGGCTATTTGGGCGGCTTTGTTTATCATCTTTGCTGTACGCAAATTTTTTCAACCGATGCCGCAGGATATCGGGGATAAAAGCGTTTTTGAGTATCTGAAACACCAATAATTTGGGAATGGGGCATTGGGAATGGGGCATTGGGCATTGGGACATTCTATCAATTTCCCAGTATTTCCCTCTTCCCCAGTCTAGCCGAATCTGCCTCCATACCCGAAAACATCTAGATCGAGTTAAAATGAGAATTCGTCTAATCCGCCGCCGAGAAATGTGGGCAGTTACCAGGGAAGGCTGGGTAATTGCTCTGATGGGGTTAATAATTGCAATGCTCTTAATTCTCACACATATCCATCCATTTTTGGCGGTAAATGCGCCGATTAAAGCAGATATATTGGTTGTCGAAGGCTGGTTGCCGGATTATGCTATCGAAAGTGCGATCGCCGAATTCAAAAAAGGTGAATACAGCCAATTAATTACCACAGGAATTCCTTTAAATAAAGGTTACTATCTCGCTGAATATAAAAATTATGCCGAACTGACTGCCGCGACTTGTATTGCGCTAGGATTTGATAAAAATAAATTAGTAGCAGTACCAGCCGCGAATGTTTTGAAACACCGTACTGCTGCTTCTGCGATCGCCCTTCGAGATTGGTTTTCTACTTCAGGTTTAAAAGTTAACTCAATTAATCTTTATTCCTTTGGCCCTCACGCCCGCAGAAGTTGGATTGTTTTCAAAGAAGTGCTGAATCCTGAGATTAAAGTGGGGATTATAGCTGCGGAACCGCAAGATTATAACGCACAAGAATGGTGGAAATCTAGTGAAGGTTTTCGCACTGTGATCGGAGAAGTTATTGCTTATATTTACGCCCGTTTTGTAGATTGGAAAACCTAGCCAGTAATTGTCAACCTTTCTCTTAATTCCCTTCGCGTTATTCGCGCCTTCGCGGTTCGTAAAAAAATATTTATATAACAGTTTAAAATCCGTGTAAATACAGGACACGGCAGTGCCATTTCTGTACCAGGCTATCTGTGAAAATACAGGACACGGCAGTGCCGTTTCCCTACCCAAGAAATAGAGGACACGGCAGTGCCGTTTCCCTACTATAATTTAACCGAAGATGATAAAATTATTCTCAGATAAGTTGAGGGTAACTCGTTGCTAGAAGAACGCACTTACTGGTTAGCATGGTCGCAAATTAACGGTATCGGGCCGATTTTATTGCAAAGATTGCACCAAAATTTCAATAGTTTGGCAGAAGCTTGGACGGCAAAATCAGTAGATTTAATGCGAATCGAAGGGTTCGGTAAGCAGATAATTGAAACTATTTTGCAAGAACGAACTCAACTTAATCCTGAAGAATTTATCGAAAAACATCTTATAAAAAATCCCTGTTTTTGGACGCCTGCAGATCCAGATTATCCCCGCTTATTATTGGAGATTCCCAATCCGCCACCAGTGTTGTATTATCGCGGTTTAGTTGATGTAAAAGAGAATCAAGGAATTACGCCGACAGTGGCAATGGTTGGTACTCGCAGCCCTACGGAATACGGCAGAAGGTGGACTCGCAAATTTAGTACGGCTTTGGCTAGAAGCGGTTTTACTGTGGTTTCGGGATTGGCTGCGGGCATTGATACAGAGGCTCATATAGGCTGTTTGGAGGCGGGAGGAAGGACTTTCGCAGTAGTGGGGACGGGAGTAGATATTGTATATCCTAAACAAAATGAGAGGTTGTGCGATCGCATCTTGCAGCAGGGATTGGTAATTAGTGAATATCCGGCAGGGACTCAACCGAATAAAACTAATTTTCCCCGCAGGAATCGCATAATTGCTGGCTTAAGTCGCGCTACAATCGTGATAGAAGCTCCGCATAAATCGGGTGCTTTAATTACTGCTTATCAAGCTAATGATTTTTGCCGGGATGTGTATGTTTTGACGGCAAGATTGGATGATGAGCGTTCGTTTGGGTGTTTGGAGTTGCTGAGTAAAGGTGCTCATCCGATTCTGCCTGGTCGCGATCGACTCTTAAGCGAAGACAGGTTGTTGGAAATGCTCGGAGCTATGCCAAAATTGGATAGAGCCGAGCAGTTGTCGCTATTTCCTCCAAATCCGACGGTTGAGAAGCAAGGGCCGCCGTTGGAGCCGGAATTGGCTAAGGTGTTAGGTGCGATCGTATCTGGACCGATTTCTTTTGATACAATTGTGGAAGCAGCGGGATTAGAAGCGGGAATGGTTTCTAGTATACTTTTGCAGTTGGAATTGTTGGGATTAGTTTCGCAGTTACCAGGAATGCGATATCAGCGGTGCTGATGTGAAAGAAAACTGGGCGGTTGAAACCGCGTCTACACAGACAAAATCCGCCTGCGCGGATTGAAGATTATTCGGCGGTTTCAACCGCGTCTACACAGACAAAATCCGCCTGCGCGGATTGAAGATTATTCGGCGGTTTCAACCGCCGAGTGAATATGGCCAGGGGATAAGGGATTGCTCCCCCGGCGCATTCAATCTCAAAGCAATCCGAAATTAGCAGCACTAATACTGTTAGCAGAAACACCACCCAGCGAAGCTAAAATCTCCCCTGTTTGTGCAAACCGGATTAATGTTGCACCGCTATCTTGAGCAATTGCTAATTGCGAGAAACTCAAGCCGTTACCCAATACTAACAAGTCTTGACCGACTTCAAAATCAGTAATCGTATCAGTACCGGAATTCGTAGAGAGTAGGAATTTATCTAATCCCATTCCTCCCGTCAAAGTATCCATTCCCAAACCGCCATTGAGCAAATCATCGCCCTTACCTCCGTAAAGAATATCATTACCATCATCGCCATTCAAAAGGTCAGCACCACGGTTGCCAAATAAGACATCATCACCGCTACTTCCCAGGATTGTATCGCTACCTTTGCCACCGAAAATAGTGTCATTACCCAGAACTCCATTGAGGGAATCATTGCCCCTCATGCCCATCAACACATTATTCCCGCTGTCGCCAGTCAGGATATCGTCGCCATTAGTACCGAGAATTGCATTCGGGGAATTGCTGCCCAAATCAGCATCGCCGCTGACAACAGGAGTGGCAATCCCAGCCGGCAATTCTACAGCTTCAATTCTGCTATCTAAAGCAGTACCAGTGTTGTCAGCAACTAGCTGGGAAATTGGTTTATTTCCTGTACCAACTGCTTTGAAGTCTTGAGTTGTTGGGCCCAAGGCTACTTGTTGGAGGCGGGCAAGTGATTCAGGAATTGATGTTGCTGTTGGGTTAGAGACAGCGGCATCAATGCGTTGATTGGCTGTTGCCATTACTGTGGCAGCTTGCGATGTAATTTGGCTGACTTGTTGACTGTTGAAACTGGGGTCTATTTGCTGGATTTTCGCGGCTGCTTGCTGAATGATTGGTTCTAAGGCGGCTGGGTTGCTGAGGTTTAAGACTGTACCAGATTGAATTTGATTGGTAATTGAACTGACAACAGCTTTGACAATATCGGTATTGACTGCACTGGAAGCACCGTCAATCAAAGCGCTGGTTTGAGTGATAAAGTTTTGGACTTTCACCATTGCGGCTAAGACTTCGACTCCGCCTGGTTGGTTGTTGTTGGTAGCTTCTATTGGATCGAAGCTAGTTAAGTCAACATCGCCGGGGAGGGAAAGGGCAGCTTTGACTAAAGATTGTGCTTCTTCTGGTGCAATTCCTTTGTCGATTAAGTCGGCGATTAAGCTGGTTAAGAGGGTGACAACTGTGGAATCTGGTGGCGCGGTGAGTGGTGTTTCTAGGGGTAAGCCGGTGGCGGTGTCAGTGCCTCCTGTGACAACTAAATTGCCTTCTGATGGGTCGATTTCTCCGTTTTTGTTGGTGTCGAAAGTCTCGAAGGGGATATCGAGATTAAACTCACCGCTACTGTTAGTTGTGGTGGATGGTTCGTTGGCATCGAGGATGCCGTTTTTGTTGGCATCTAAGAACACAGTAGCACCGGAGATATAACCGTCAATTGCGATGCCAGAAATGCCGTTGGCGCGGTACAGGTGGAAGAAGTCGGTAGCAGTGGCACCGGCATTGTCCGTTGCTGTCACCTTAATTGGCACATAGAATGATGAGGGAACATTGCCAGCATTCAAATCCACGCTAAAGGTCAGGGTATTTGGGTCGAAATTAAGCCAATTGGGTGGAATGAAAGTGCCGGTATTGGGGTCGAAGGTCAGCCAATTGAGAGGGTTGGGGCCGAAGGGTCCGTTGGGTTCCGGCTCTGGAATTATTGAGTAGGAGTAACTGAGGCTGTCACCTGGATCGTCGTCAATAAAAGTATTGGGAGCAAGAGTTAAACGGAAGTCGCTGTGGAAAATCTGGACACCCTGACTGAGGATGCGATTATTAACCCTTGGCGGGTGGTTGTTTAGTGTAGATTCAGCATCGATAATTTTCAGAGTGGCAGTGTTTTGGGTGCCAATAATTGCATTATCCCGATTGGTGATCCGAAACGCAATTTCTTCTGTTCCCTCAACTTGACTATCCGGAAAAACGTCAATTGTGAAAGTTTTGGTATTTTCGCCTGGGTTAAAGGTGAGTTCAGGAGAGAAATTGGGGGCAACGCTCCAATCTGTTCCGAAAGTCGCTGAACCAGTAGGAGGTTCTAGGTACACCCTGGAAAAGTTGTTTAGATTCCCAGTGCGAGTGAGGGTAATTTGTTTCTGAACGCCTCCTGTGCGACTTTCATTGACTTGGTAAGTAGCTGGAGAGAAATTAATTGTAGGAGGCCCCTGAGCATCCAAAATTTGCAAAGTGGCAGTGTTTTGGGTGCCAATAATGGAATTATCCCGACTGGCGATCCGAAACGCAATTTCTTCTGTTCCCTCAAGTTGACCGTCCGGTAAGATGTCAATTGTGAAAGTTTTGCTATTTTCACCTGGGTTAAAGGTGAGTTCAGGAGAGAAATTGGGGGGAAAGTTCCAATCTCTTCCCCCACTCGCTGAACCAGTAGGAGGTTCTAGGTACACCCGGGAAAAGTTGTTTAGATTCCCAGTGCGAGTGAGGGTAATTTGTTTCTGAACGATTCCTGTGGGACTTTCATTGACTTGGTAAGTAGCTTGGGAAAAATTTACCGTGGGAGGCCCTTCAGCATCCAAAATTTGCAAGGTAGCAGTGTTTTGGGTGCCAATAATGGCATTATCCCGATTGGTGATCCGAAAGGCAATTTCTTCTGTTCCCTCAAATTGACCATCCGGAAAAACGTCAATTGTGAAAGTTTTGGTATTTTCGCCTGGGTTAAATGTGAGTTCAGGAAAGAAATTGGGGGGAAAGTTCCAATCTGTTCCGAAAGTCGCTGAACCAGTAGGAGGTTCTAGGTACACCCGGGAAAAGTTGTTTAGATTCCCAGTGCGAGTGAGGGTAATTTGTTTCTGAACGATTCCTGTCGGACTTTCATTGACTTGGTAAGTAGCTTGGGAAAAATTTACCGTGGGAATACTAAGAATCTGATCGTTGCCAGGACCACCAGCAATCAGATCGTTCGATCTCGGTATGGTGTTACCCCTGTTAACAACAGTGGCATCCGGTGCATCGAGGCCGTTGTAGTTACTATCCGCACTCACAGCAGGGGCAGTCACAATCTGATAAGTCTTATCGAAGTCAAATACTCGATCGTCCACACCCCTGATCGTAATAGTCTGCCACTGATTCCAATTAGCAGAATTGAAGGTAACAGTTTGCGGGGAATTTACTCCCTCTGCCTCATTGCTGCTACGCAAATCAATTCTCACATCAGCAGTCGGTGGGCGGTTGAGTTTGATGGTGAATTGGTCTGTGCCACCTGCTTCTGTAGTTACTAATCCCGATGCCGGACTAATAACAATGCCAGGACTTCCAAGTATTGGTGTCGGCAGTGGTGGTGTCGGTGTCGGCAGTGGTGGTGTCGGCGTCGGCAGTGGTGGTGTCGGCGTCGGCAGTGGTGGTGTCGGCGTCGGCAGTGGGGGTGTCGGTGTTGGCAGTGGGGGTGTCGGTGTCGGCAGTGGGGGTGTCGGTGTCGGCAGTGGTGGTGTCGTGTCATTATCAGTAATCGCCACTGTCACCCCTGGAACCACAACCACATTATACTTAGCATCACCCCCACTCACACTGTGAGTGATATTAGCGCTGTGCGCGCCTTCCACAACCGTATCGTCAACAGCTTTCACAGTAACGGTTTTAGCGACATTCCAATTATCCGCAGTGAAAGTCACAGGGGCGAGATCCTCTATCTCATTACCTGTTGTGAGAGTGATAGTAACAGGGGCGATCGGCTGCGATGTTAATTTGAGCTCATAACTGCCATTCGCCCCGCCTTCTGTAGCAGTTGTGCTCGTAGGTGTAATGCTGACACCTGCTGTCTCGTTGTCGGTAATCGCTACATTGACATCCTGAATTGTTGTGCCGCTATACTTAGTGTCGGTACTGGTAACAGTGTGAGCGATCGTACTGCTGTGCGTACCTTCGGCTTTGTTATCGTCGGTAGCCGTGACTGTGACTGTTTTGGCAACATTCCAGTTAGTGCTGTCAAAGATAACAGGGGCGATCGCATTTATTTCACTTGGGGCATTAAAGTTAATGGTAACAGGGGCGATCGGCTGCGATGTTAATTTGAGATCATAACTGCCCGTCGCGCCGCCTTCAGTAGCAGTTGTTGCCTTGGGAGTAATAGAAATACCAGCGGTATCATCGTCTTTATTGCTGAGGCTAACATCCGCTACATCTTTATTGCTGTAATTCGGATCTGTACTAACACTAGCCGCCGTGACAATTTTGTAGTCAATATTGCCGTCAACAATGCTATCGTCAACCCCTGTTACTGTCACCGGCTGCGGTGTATTCCAGTTAGCCGGAGTGAAAGTTAAACTATTAGTCGAAACTGTTCCCTCTGCAACATTGTCACTGCTCAAACCGATAGTAACATCAGCAGTCGGCTGAGTATTCAGAACCACAGTAAAGTTAGCCTTTGTGCCATCTTCACCAGTAGTTAATCCCGCCGTCGGATTCACCGTAATTCCCGGAGTTTCGTTATCACTGTTGGTGACGGTGACATCATCAGGATCGAGGTTATTGTAATTAACATCGCTACTCACAGCAGCCGTGACAATTTTGTAAGGTTGAGGGCCATCAGCTACTAAATCGTCAACACCACTTATCGTTATTGTTTGCGGTTGATTGTAGTTAGCCGGAGTGAAAGTTAAGCTATTAGTTGAAACTGTTCCTTCTGCAACATTATCACTCCTCAAACCGATGGTAACGTCAGCAGTAGGTTGAGCGTTGAGTTTGACTGTAAATTCTGCCTTGCCACCAACTTCACTTGTAGTCAATCCCGATATTGGGTTAACTGTGAAACCGGCAGTGTCATCATTAGTAATCGTTGTGGTAGCGGTAGCAGTGGTAATTGTCGGTGTTAAGCCTGGGCCTGTGGGATTGGACAGGGTGACGGCTATGGTTTCGTCGGGTTCAACTAGGGTGTCGCCTAATACATCGAGAGTAATGGTTTTGGATGTTTCATCGGCGGCAAAATTAATGGTGCCAGTAGGAGTAGTTGCCCCTGAAGTGCCGCCGATGTTGTTGTAATCGCTGATGTTTGTAGCTGTGCCGGCGATCGTATAATTGATGCTACTTGCCCCGCCTGTGTTGCCGCTGCGAGTCGCGGTGAAAGTCAGAGGTTTTGTGCCGCTATTGCCTTCAAGAATGCTGGGAGTACCGGCAGCAATGGCATAAGAAACTGTACCGTTGGCTGCAATAGTTAGTGTGGTTTGTTTGGTTGTACCTGCAATGCCTCCGGTGATTGTTCCCAAGTTGAGGATTGCGGTTTCGGCGTTTTCAGGGAGATTGTCGGGTTTGATAGTAACTGCAACAGTTTTGGTGAGTGCGGTATCTGTTGCACCGGCGGGGAAAATAATCGAGGTAGGGGAAATGGTGTAGTCGGAATTTTCGGTGGCACTGCTGCTGGAGTCGATGACAATTGGTACAACTACATCGGCAAAGGGAGTGCCGCCGCTGATGGTGACGGGAATATTAACTACTGTGTCTGTCGTTCCTTCTGTACCGCTGTAAGTGGTCACACCGAAATTAACTGTATTGGGTGTATTTAGTAGCACAGAAACGTTACCTGAACCATTGTTCGCTACTGCCAAATCCGGGAGAGTATCAGCATTAAAGTTGCCTGCAATAATGGAAGTTGGATCTGTGCCCGCAGCAAAGTTAATGGGTGCACTAAAACCGCCATTGCCGTTGCCTACTAAAATTGCAGCGCCGCTGGTTCCGGTTATTGCTAAGTCAAGTCTGCCATCTCCGCTAAAGTCTTTCACCACAATGCCGTTAAGCCCTGCCCCTGCGTTAACAGTAGTGGCCGGGCCAAAGCCACCAGTGCCATTTCCCAATAGAATTGACACACTGTTAGAACCGCCGTTAGCTGTGGCTAAGTCGAGGAAATTGTCTCCGTTAAAGTCCCCAGTGGCGATCGAATTTGGAGTTGGCACAGCCCCAACATTAGGAGCTGCACTAAATCCACCCGTACCATTTCCTAACAGAATTGAGATATTGTTAGATAAGCTGTTGCCAACCGCTAAGTCGGGGAAATTGTCAGCGTTAAAGTTCCCTACAACAACGGCATCCGGAATCGCACCAACATTGAAATTAGTGGCAGCGCCAAAGCTGCCAGCACCATTTCCCAACAAAATTGAGACGCTACCAGAAGCACCTTGAGGGTTAGCGTTTACCACTGCTAAATCGAGGAAAGTGTCGCTGTTAAAGTTCCCGACAGCTATTGAAGAGGGAGTGTTACCCACACTAAAGGTGCTGGGTGGACTAATGAGTCCGCCCGTGCCATTTCCTAACAGAATTGACACACTGCTATTACTGCTATTTGCTACTGCCAAATCGGGGAAATTGTCAGCGTTAAAAAGTCCTGATGTGACGAAAACAGGATCCAAACCTACAGCCAATTGGGTAACTGTTCCAAAATTGCCATTTCCATCTCCCAACAAAATTGAAATGTTTTCGCTTGATAGGTTGGTCACTACCAAGTCTGGAAAGGGATCAGCGTTGAAAAACAATACATTAATACCTTTGGGATTTGTCCCCGCGCCAAAATTAGTCGCATCACCAAAACTATTCAAAACATACTCGTAACCCGCTAACACTTCGGCTTCAAATACCAGCGGCGTTTCAATTTTACCGGTTCTGACTTCCAGTTCCCAGTCCCCGCCTTTGGCTACACTTCCGGTGAGGTTTTGGGAAGCCGCAACATTGGTATTTGTGAGTTGGGCAATTCGTTGGATGAAGGCTACACCGTCTATATCTCTGGCGTGTCGATCATCTATGGCGTATTCATTATCTATGGCGTATTCATCCGATCCGCCAGGGAATGAATTCCCTGTCTCATAGCGAAAGTCCTCTGAAGAGGACTGTTTATTGAGTTTGTTTTCAGTCGGTTTCAACCGACTTGAGCCTTGAGCCGGGGAATTCATTCCCTGGCGGACTTTCGGGTAAGCAGTCGGTTTCAACCGACTTGAGCTTTGAGACAGGGAATTCATTCCCTGGCGGACTTTCGGGTAAGCGCGAGGTGATGATGCGACATTACAACCGTAAATGAGAATGTCCGCATCAACACTTAAAGCACTCCGCCACTGCTGCAATTTCTCGGAATAAGTTTCCACATTATCTGCACTCAAGCAGCCATTACCCAATTGCAAGCTGCCCGGAGCACCGTGAGAAACTATGTGAATGCTGTCAATATTAGTACGAAGAGCTAAAATTTCAGTAATTTGGTCGATCGCATCCCGGTTCCCATCCAAAACGACTACTTCCGTACCCGGTTTTACTCCGGCAATCAAACTTTGATAATTTTCTACTTTAGAATCAATAAAGGCGATCGCACTTGGTGAAACTTGATTATTTAAATTTGGCATATTGCACCTACTAATAGCTAAAAAAAGACAATATTTTCCCTGTTTCGCGACTTGCATCCGAAACTCTTTCTGAAGGTTGTAGTAACCATAACTGTTTTTTCAGAGAATATCTATAAAGTTTTCTTCATAAACACCTTTGTATTTAAAGTTTTGATAAAGTTGGGGAATTTTATTAAGTAATATTACGGATAAGCCAGCGCCAGGTGGATGAGATAACACAAAAACATTTCAATAGCAAGTGTCCTTATACTGAAATATTTTAGTCCCCGTGCAGAGTATGGGAAGGAGAATATAGGAGTAGAGGTTCAGAGGTTTAGTACCAGAGTTCGATCGATTGGTGGAAGACGCTGTGCGATCGCCTCTGGGCTGATTTCTTTTAATACAATTGTGGAAGCATCTCGATTAGAAGCGGGAACAGTTTCTCGTATACTTTTGCAGTTGGAATTGTTGGGATTAGTTTCTATAAAACAGGGGTTTTTAACCCCTGTTTTATTCTCGCGCTCACGAGTTCTCGGAAGGTCGAAATCTGGGTAATAAACCGGAAATAGCTCTTAAATCAATCCGAAATTAACGGCACTGATGCTGCTAGCAGAAACACCACCCAGAGAAGCTAAAATCTCCCCTGTTTGTGCAAACCTGATTAAAGTTGCACCGCTATCTTGAGCAATCGCCAATTGCGAGAAACTCAACCCGCCACCCAATACTAACAAGTCTTTACCGACTTCAAAATCAGTAATCGTATCAGTACCGGAATTGGTAGAGAGTAGGAATTTATCTAATCCCATTCCTCCTACCAAAGTATCAATTCCCAAACCGCCATTGAGTAAATCATCGCCCTTACCTCCGTAAAGAATATCATTACCATCATCGCCATTCAAAATGTCAGCACCACGGTTGCCAAATAAGACATCATCACCGCTACTTCCGAGGATTGTATCGCTACCTTTGCCACCGAAAATAGTGTCATTACCCAGAACTCCATCGAGGGAATCATTGCCCCTCATCCCCATCAACACATTATTCCCGCTGTCGCCCGTCAGGATATCGTCGCCATTAGTACCGAGAATTGCATTGGGGGAATTGCTGCCCAAATCAGCATCGCCGCTGACAACAGGAGTGGCAATCCCAGCCGGCAATACTACAGCTTCAATTCTGCTATCTAAAGCAGTACCAGTATTGTCAGCAACTAGCTGGGAAATAGGTTTATTTCCTCCACCAACTTCTTTGAAGTCTTGAGTTGTTGGGCCCAAGGCTACTTGTTGGAGGCGGGCAAGTGATTCAGGAATTGATGTTCCTGTTGGGTTGGAGACAGCCGCATCAATGCGTTGATTGGCTGTTGCTATTACTGTCGCGGATTGCGATGTAATTTGGCTGACTGTTTGACTGTTGAAACTGGGGTCTATTTGCTGGATTTTAGCGGCTGCTTGCTGAATGATTGGTTCTAAGGCTGCGGCATTGCTGAGGTTTAAGACTGTACCTGATTGAATTTGAGCCGTAATTGAACTGACAACGGCTTTGACAATATCCGTATTGACTGCACTGGAAGCACCGTCAATCAAAGCGCTTGTTTGGGTGATGAAGTTTTGGACTTTCACCATTGCGGATAAGACTTGGACTCCGCCCGGTTGATTGTTGTTGGTCGCTAAGATTGGATCTAAGCTAGTTAGGTCAACTTCGGCGGGGAGAGAAAGGGCTGCTTTGACTAAAGATTGTGCTTCTTCTGGTTCAATTCCTTTGTCGGTTAAGTCGGCGATTAAGCTGGTTAGGAGGGTGACTACACTAGAATCTGGGGGTGCGCTGACTGGTGTTTCTAGGGGTAATCCGGTGGCGGTGTCAGTGCCTCCTGTGCCTACTAGATTGCCTTCTGATGGGTCGATTTCTCCGTTTTTGTTGGTGTCGAATGTCTCGAAGGGGATGTTGAGATTGAATTTACCGCCTGAATCGGTTGTGGTGGATGGTTCGTTGGTGTCGAGGATGCCGTTTTTGTTGGCATCGAGGAACAAAGTTGCGCCGGAGATGTAGCCGTCAATAACTACGCCCGTGCAACTAAATGTCAGCAACATACCCTGAAATGGACGTGTAAGGTCATTGTCGCTGACACTAAGACCCGCCCTGTCTGTTGCTGTTAACTTGATTGTTAACTGCTGCAGTTTAGGACTTGTGCCGCTGAGTGTGCGGGTATCTGGGTTGAAAGTGAGCCAACTTGGCAGGGGACTGCCGTCCATCAGAGTTGCTGTGTAGGTCAGTTGGTCGCCCGGATCGGGGTCAGTGAACGTATTGTCTGGGAACGTGTACTCGAAGGTTGATGAGTTGCTCGACTGGATGTACTGGTAATGCCACGGGGTTGTAGTCGGGCCGTAGTTGAGGACAGGCGGGTTGTTGGCGACTGAAAAACTCCCTTCTGTGGCAAACTCTGAACCTGCCCAAGCGGTATCAATGGCTTGCACGCTCCAGTAATATGTCCCCGGAGACAAGTCTTTAAGTTGCCACTGGGTGTTTTGGTTGGCATTGCCTAACCCTACTACTTGGCGAGTTCCGTCATTGAGAGACATCGGGGCGAGAATATCCTTGCCACCGGGAGTAGTGCCAACTCGCAGGTTGTAGCTTAAGCCATCAGCAGGAGTTTGAGCATCAGTTGCTTTGTTCCAGTTAAAAGTGACATTTCCACCAGAAGGTAAAGCCGACAGCCCTGTGGGTGCAGTGGGAGGAGTGTTCGCATTAGCTGTATTGCTGCGGTACACTTGATTTCCCAACAAAATATCCAATTTGCCGTCACTGTCGTAGTCTCCCCAAGATCCTTGACCGTCACCAGTCACTCCAGCACTGGTATCTTCGCTAAAGCCGCTGCCAGTGTTGCGGTACACTTTGCTGTTGAGCAAGATATCAAATTTGCCGTCGTTGTCGTAGTCTCCCCAAGCTGCAAAACTACCACCGGGCAAGGCTGCATTCATGTCTTCGCTAAAGCCACTGCCTGTGTTCCGGTACACTTTAGTAATGTTGCCAGAATCTGAATTACCCGCTAGCAAGATATCCAAATCGCCATCATTGTCATAGTCTCCCCAAGCAGCAGAACCATTAGAAACACCGGGCAAAGCGAAAGCTTCGCTAAACCCGCTGCCAGTATTGCGAAACACTTTGGCTATTTTGCCTGAAACACTATCGCCCGTTAGCAGGACATCGGGTTTGCCATCCTTGTTATAGTCCCCCCAAGCAGCCGAACCGTCGGTAACGCCCGGAAGTTGGGCGCTAAAGTCAGGCGTAAAAATGCTGCCACTATTCCGGTAAAGTACGCTGACGTTTTGCTGGCTCAATCCAGTGTCTGAGTCGAAGATACTTTGCTGGGTGGCATTCAGCAGATCCGGTTTGCCGTCATTGTTGTAGTCTACCCATGTTTGCGAACTATCAATGGAACTTGTCTGTTCCGAGTTGAATGAATAGTTGCCGTAGATTTTGAGAAAGCTTAGCGGATTGTTGCTCGATTGTTGTAAGAATGATGGTACTGTTTGTAAGGCAAAATTTAGATTTCCGTCATTATCGTAGTCTCCCCAAGATGCGGCAGAAGCTAAATCCCAAGCTAGGTTGCCACTTTCAGCAGTAAATGTAGTGCCCGTGTTCCGATACAGCGAAGTATAAGTGCCCACATAACTGTTACTCGCTGTCTGAAGTAGCTGAAGACCACCCGACGCCATAAAATCCAGTTTCCCATCACCGTTGTAGTCTCCCCAAGGGCTAATTGCTCCCCCGTTGAAATAATTCGAGATTTCCGTATTGATTTTGGTGAAAGTGTAATTGCGTTCGAGGTTAGTCACGCTGACATCTTGAGGATCGATACCTGAGTATCCGGGAGTTCCAAAAGGGTTGTAGATCGCAGGACCATCGTTGCTGGTAGCCTGACCGAGGATAATTTTGTAGGGGCGATCGCCATCAGATTGATTATCGTTAACCCCCTTGATTGTGACAGTCTGAGCTGTATCCCAATTATCAGGAGTGAACTTCAGCGTTGATACAGAAACAGTTCCTTCTGTCGTGTTGTCACTGCTGACTGGGATGACAACATCCGCCATAGGTTGCTGAGTCAACACAACACTGAAATTAGCAGTGTCGCCTGCTTCTGTTGTAATCAACCCGTTTGTTGGTTCAACGACAATCTTAGGATATTGATTGTAGGGATAGCCGGCATCAACGAACATATTGGTGAGACTGACATCAGAGGCATCAAGGCCTGAGTATTTGCTGTCAGTGCTGATCGCAGGGGTGGTAATGATCGTGTAAGGTCGGTTAGCAGCAATAGACAAAGTACTACCCTCTCCTTTTACCGTTACCTCCTGGGGTATATTCCAGTTGTCAGGTGTAAAGATAACTCCTGGAGTGGAGAGACTACCTTCTGTTGGATTCTGAGGAGAAACGTTCAAACCGATCGTAACAGGAGCCGTCGGCTTGCTATTAAGTGCGAGGGTAAATTTGGCTTTGCCACCTGTTTTAGTGGTGATTAATCCGTTGGTGGGGGAGACGGTGATACCTGGGTTAGCAGCAGTGTCAGAATCCAAAGGCGGTATGGTGTTACCCCTGTTAACAACAGTGGCATCCCATGCGTCGAGGCCGTTGTAGCCACTATCCGCACTCACAGCAGGGGCAGTCACAATCTGATAAGTCTTATCGCCGTCAAATACTCGATCGTCCACACCAGTTATCGTAATCGGCTGCCACTGATTCCAATTAACAGAATTGAAGGTAATCGAGTCCGTTGAAATTACTCCCTCTGCCTCATTGTTGCTACGCAGATCAATTTTCACATCAGCAGTAGGCGGCCTGGTGAGTTTGATAGTGAAAGTGTCTGTGCCACCTGCTTCTGTAGTTACTAATCCCGATGCCGGACTAATAACAATGCCAGGGCTTCCAAGTATTGTCGTCGGTGTCGGCGTTGTCGTCGGTGTCGGCGTTGTCGTCGGTGTCGGCGTTGTCGTCGGTGTTGGCGTTGGCGTTGGTGTTGGCGTTGTCGTCGGTGTTGGCGTTGGCGTCGGTGTTGGCGTTGGCGTTGGTGTTGGCGTTGTCGTCGGTGTTGGCGTTGTCGTCGGTGTTGGCGTTGTCGTCGGTGTTGGCGTTGTCGTCGGTGT
>NZ_JAUBPT010000049.1:28941-45846 GCF_036700905.1 Microcoleus sp. S13_C3
CGTTGTCGTCGGTGTCGGCGTTGTCGTCGGTGTCGGCGTTGTCGTCGGTGTCGGCGTTGTCGTCGGTGTCGGCGTTGTCGTCGGTGTCGGCGTTGGCGCTACATCGTTATCAGCGATCGCCACTGTCACCCCTGGAACCACAACCACATTATACTTAGCATCACCACTACTCACACTGTGAGTGATATTAGCGCTGTGCGCCCCTTCCACAATCGTATCGTCAACAGCTTTCACAGTAACGGTTTTAGCGACATTCCAATTATCCGCAGTGAAAGTCACAGGGGCGATAGCCTCTATCTCATTACCTGTTGTGAGAGTGATAGTTACAGGGGCGATCGGCTGCGACATTAATTTGAGCTCATAAATGCCATTGGCACCGCCTTCTGTCGCAGTTGTACTCGTCGTAGTAATAGAAACACCAGCGGTATCATCGTCTTTATTGCTGAGGCTAACATCCGCTACATCTTTGTTGCTGTAATTCGGATCTGTACTAACAGTAGCCGCCGTGACAATTTTGTAGTCAATATTGCCGTCAACAATGCTATCATTGACTCCTGTTACTGTCACCGGCAGCGGTGTATTCCAGTTAGCCGGAGTGAATGTTAAACTATTAGTTGAAACAGTTCCCTCGGCAACATTGTCACTGGTCACACCGATAGTCACATCAGCAGTCGGCTGAGTATTTAGAACCACAGTAAAGTTAGCCTTTGTGCCATTTTCACCAGTAGTTAATCCCGCCGTCGGATTCACCGTAATTCCCGGAGTTTCATTGTCACTGTTGGTGACGGTGACATCTTCAGGATCGAGGTCATTGTAATTAACATCGGTACTCACAGCAGCAGCCGTGACAATTTTGTAAGGTAGAGGGCCATCAGCTACCAAATCGTCAACACCACTCACCGTTATTGTTTGCGGTTGATTGTAGTTAGCCGAAGTGAAAGTTAAGCTATTAGTTGAAACTGTTCCTTCTGCAACATTGTCACTCCTCAAACCGATCGCAACATCAGCAGTGGGTTGAGAGTTGAGTGTGACAGTGAAGGTAGCAGTGCCACCGACTTCACTTGTAGTTAATGCTGTTGGGTTAATAGTAAAGCCAGCTTTGTCATCATTACTGATAGTTGTGGTAGCGGTAGCAGTGGTAAGTGTCGGTGTAGAATCTAATACCGAGGGATTTGACAGCGTAACCTCAAGGGTTTCATTAGCTTCGATCGCACTGTCGCCTAAAACATCCAGAGTAATGGTTTTCGATGTCTCGCCTGCTGCAAAATTAATCGTACCAGTCGCAGCAGTTGCACCGGATGTGCCGCCGATGTTGTTGTAATCGCTGGCGTTTGTAGCAGTACCTGCGATCGCATAATCTACTGTGCTCGCCAACTCAGTGCAACCGCTGCGGGTAACAGTAAAAGTGGCAGCAGTTTTGCCTTCATTGCCTTCTGTAACGGTTGCAGTACCAGCACTAATCGCGTAGTCGATCGGATTAAGCAGAATTGTCACCTTGCTAGCACCCGATCCGATGCGATCGCTATATGCAGAAATCACCCTGTTAAATCCGGCGTAAATCTCGGAATTGACTGGCCCGCCATCATCAGGTTGACCGTTGAGGGCGTAAAGATATGGGGAATTCAAGCTATTTTTTAGCCCGCTTTTGTTATCCCACGCAAGTTGTTCGTTGCTGACTTCTAACTCGACGGGGGAACCGTTGGTGACCAAGTTAGGCACATTTCCTGGGGTAAGGAATCCGCCAGCGGGTGTATTGTAGTCATTGCCGTTAACGCTCATATTTGCGTTAACAATCTGCATCTCGGCATCGCGGCTGTTAGTGCTGGCATCCCCTCCATAGCCATCGTTTGACGCTGAGTCGCCGAGATTTACCGTCCATCCTGACGGAGTTTTGTCGTATTCAACGATAAATTTCGCTTTTTTGATCTTGCCGTCAAAATTGATTTTGGCTACGGCTTCTAACCAACTGTCTGCGTTTGAGTCGGTCGGGGTATTTACTAGAGAAATAAACGGGTTTGGCCCACCGGTAATTGCGCCTGTTTTGAGGTCTATTTGGTACGGACTCAGGCTTGAAGGTTGACCGTTAGCCGCAATAGTTAGTATTGTTTGTTTGGTTGTACCGGCAACGCCACCGGTGATTGTGCCAAAGTTGAAGATTGCGGTTTCGGCATTTTCAACTATGTTGTCGGGTTTGATAGTAAATGCAACATTCTGGGTGAGTGCGTCACCTGTTGCACCTGCGGGGAATGTAATCGAGGTAGGCGAAAAGGTGTAGTCTGAATTTTCGGTGGCTGTGCTGCTGGGGTCGATGACAATAGGCACTGTTACAGCAGCGTCAGGAGTGGCGCTGATAGTAACGGGAATATTGACTACTGTATCTGCGGTTCCTTCACTGCCACTGTAAGTTGCAGCCCCGAAATTTACCGCCGGGGTTGTATTAAGCAGAATCGAGGTGTTTTGACCGCCAAAGTTCGCGGTAGCTAAATCGGATAAGCCATCTTTATTAAAATCGCCTACAACAATACCTTGGGGATTGGTTCCCACAACAAAATTAGTGGCAGTGCCAAAGCTGCCATTGCCACTTCCAAACAAGACGGAGACATTGCCCGATGAATTGTTGGCTGTGGCTAAATCGACTTTTCCATCGGCATTGAAGTCACCACTAGCAATAGCAAGGGGTTGTGTTCCAACGGCAAAGTTGGTCGCTGCACTAAAGTTTCCCGTGCCATCTCCTAACAGTATTGATACGTTGTTTGATCCGCCTTCGTTACTCGTTGCTAAGTCAGGATTATTGTCTCCGTTAAAGTCTCCTAAAGCAATGTAATTAGGGCTATTTCCAACAGTAAAGTTAGTGGCGGGGGCGAAAGTGCCATCAGCATTCTGCAACAGGATGGATACGTTGTTAGAACCCGCGTTCGCTGTCGCAAAGTCTGACTTGCCATCTTTGTTAAAGTCGCCGACAACCACAAAATAGGGACTTGACCCCACGCTCAAATTAGTAGCTGCGCCAAAAGTACCATTACCATTACCGGGCAAGATGGAGACGTTGTTAGAGGTTTGATTGGCTGTAGCTAAATCTGAATTGCCGTCCCCGTTGAAGTCTCCCACAGCGACGGTATACGGACTTGACCCCACCCCAAAGTAGGTGGCTGCACCAAAAGTGCCATCGCCATTTCCTAAGAGGAGAGAAACGTTGTTAGGCCCACTATTAGCCGTAACCAAGTCAGAATTACCGTCTTTGTTAAAGTCGCCTACAGCGACAGACGAGGTAGCGAGATAGGTCGGCGGGCTGGTGTTAAGATTAGTGGCAGCGCCAAATTTGCCAGTGCCATCTCCCAATGCGATCGAGACGTTGCGACCCTCTCCAGTGGTTGCAAAGGCTAGGTCAAGGTTGCCGTCTTTGTTAAAGTCCCCACTCGCAACTTTACGGAGACTATAGGTTATGGGAAAATTAGTTGCAGCACCAAAACTATTCAAAACATACTCGTAACCTGCTAATACTTCGGCTTCAAATGCCAGCGGCGTTTCTATTTCCCCGGTTCTGACTTCCAGTTCCCAGTCGCCGCCTTTGGCTACACTTCCCGTGAGGTTTTGGGAAGCTGCAACGTTTGTATTTGTGAGTTGGGCAATCCGTTGGATGAAGGCTACACCGTCTATATCTCTCGCCTGTTCATCATCTATGGCGTATTCATCCGATCCGCCGTTCGTTTCAACCCCCGTCTCATAGCGAAAGTCCTCGCTCAGGGACTGTTTATTGAGGTTGTTACCAGTCGGTTTCAACCGACTTTCGCTTTGAGACAGGGAATTCATTCCCTGGCGGACTTTCGGGTAAGTGCGAGGTGATGATGCGACATTACAACCGTAAATCAGAATGTCCGCATCAACACTTAAAGCACTCCGCCACTGCCGCAATTGCTGAGAATAAGCGGACAAATTATCTGCACTCAAGTAGCCATTACCCAATTGCAAGCTGCCGGGAGCACCGTGAGAAACAATGTGAATGCTGTCAATATTGGTACGAAGAGCTAAAATTTCAGTAATTTGGTCGATCGCATCTTTATTCCCATCCAAAACGACTACTTCCGTACCCGGTTTTACCCCGGCAATCAAACCTTGATAATTTTCAACTTGACTGTCGATAAAGGCGATCGCACTTGGAGAAACTTGATTATTTAAATTTGGCATATTGCACCTACTAATAGCTAAAAAAAGACAATAATTCCCCTGTTTCGCGACTTGCATCCGAAACACTTTCTGAAGGTTGTAGTAACCATAACTGTTTTTTTAGAGAATATCTATAAAGTTTTCTTTATAAACACCTTTTTATTTAAAGTTTTGATAAAGTTGGGGGATTTTATTAAGTAATATTACGGATAAGCCAGCGCGAGGTGGATGAGATAACACAAAAACATTTCAATAGCAAGTGTCATTATACTGAAATATTAAGAACGGGATTTTTGATACATATCTGCCATGCGGTTGGGCCGTTCATTTCAAGCCCTAGCGGACTTTCGCAAGGGTGGGGGCGGGTGTACGGGATAATTGGTATTAGGCAATTATTTCCCGTAAAACCCGCCCCTAAAACTTATTCGTTACCATCTTTACGGGCGATTCCCTACGGGATAGCTTCGCAGGCCCGGACTTACTTCAAACTCGCAGAGAATAAGTGCTTGAACCCACATCTTTCTCAAATCAAGCCGAAATTAACGGCACTAATACTGTTAGCAGAAACTCCGGTAAGAGAGGCTAAAATCTCCCCTGTTTGTGCAAACCGGATTAAAGTTGCATCGCTATCTTGGACAATGGCTAATTGCGAGAAAGTCAACCCGTTACCTAATACTAACAAGTCTGTACCCACTTCAAAATCAGCGATGGTATCAGTACCGGAATTGGTGGATAATAAGAAGCGATCGCTGCCTACATCCCCTACTAAGGTATCATCGCCCAAATCGCCACTGAGGAAATCGTTACCCTGACCTCCTAGCAGAATATCATTGCCTTGACCGCCGTAGAGGGTATCGTCGCCCTTTTCACCAATTAGGATATCTTCACCTCGATTACCCGAAAGGAAGTCATTGCCCGCACCACCAGTCAAGGTATCAAAACCCTTTCCGCCGTAGAGAGTATCGTCACCACTTCCACCATCTGTTAAGTCGTTCCCCTGATTGCCATTCATCCAATCATTGCCATCAAGGCTAAACAGCAAGTCATTTCCTTTTCTACCGCGCAATATATCATCGCTAGCGCTGCCCATGAGGGTATCATCGCCATCGGTGCTTTCGGTAGTATTTTCCCCATCTTTAACTAATTCAATACCGCTTTCTGGGAATGGTTCTTCGGGTGTAGATGGTGTACTGGAGTCATCAGTATCTAAGGTATTGCGGACTGTTGGGTTGTTAGCTGTCGCCGCCTGAATTTTGGTATTTAGAGATGCACCAGTATTTTCGGAAATCGCCGACTGAATCGTCTTATTTCCGGCTGCGACTTGCAGTAAATCTTGGGCTACTTTTCCTTGTGCAACTTTTTGGATGCGGGCGATTTCTGTCGCGGCATCTGAGGGCGAGGAATTGCTGGATGCGATCGCCTTTATTCGCTGATTTCCCTCTGCAATAATTTGGGCAGCATCCGAAGCAATACTAGAGAGTTGCGGTACTTGCAGTTGACTCGTTGCCGACTCAATAATCGCTTGCAATTGTGTGGAATTGCTTAAGTCGAGAGTGCCAGATTTAATTCGATCGGCAATCGCAGAAATGACGCTAGAGGCAATCTCATTTTTAGCAGTATTGGAAGCACCGCTAATTAAATTTGTGACTAAAACAATGGTATTTTGTACCTGAGCGTGGGCTGCATAAACCGCCAAACCGTTCGGATCGTTTTGAGTAATTGCTTCTAGCGGATCGTAGCTAGTCAAGTCAATTGCTGGCGGCAGTCCCAGTGCAGATTTTACTTGAATTTGCGCCTGAATTTGGTCAATACCTTGCGCGACTAACTCCGTCAATAGAGTAGTTAATGGAGTGACGACAATAGCATCTGGTGTGGCAAATAGGGGCGTTTGCTGCGGCAAATAAGTAGAGGTATTGATACCGTCAATCATTACAATTCTGCCTTCTTCCGGTTCGAGGTCGCCGCTGTTATTTGTGTCGAAATCGTCAAGAGAGATATCTAATTCAAAGCTGCCATCCGCGTTAGTAATTGAGAACGGTTCGCTGTCATCTTTGACTCCATTAAAGTTGGCATCGAAGAAGATAGTTGCCCCGGTCATGTAACCGTTAATTCCACTTCCCTTTTTGCGAGAATTATCTCCCAGAGTGAAGTCGGCTAGTGGAAAAGTAGCAAAGTTTGTCTCCCATTTTTTCCACCCCAAACTAGCCTCACCATCCAGGGAAGCCTCTATTTTCCCTGTTACTTTAAATAGTTCAGAAGGTTTGTTGATGCGTTCAGAGATTTCAGAGGCTCTAATTTTCCCATCGCTTGTGCCGTTTTTTTCTCCCTTATCTACCAAATTAATACCTAATTCTCCCTTAATTCCTCCTGTTATATAACCAGAAGCAGCCCACACATCTACTCCACCACCAGCATCAATTTGAGCTTTTAGTTTTAGTTCATCAACATCACGTCCCTTACCATCGAGATCGCTCACATAAAATCCATCCAAAACTTTAGTAGCCGATCGCGAATCGAATCCAGCTTTTTTCCACTGTTGAAATCCGTAGGTATCGTATCCAAATCCTAAGTCAGCATAAGCACTAAATTTCCCTTTAAGCAGTCCGCTTATTACTCCCCACATCCGAAACTTTTTCGGCGGAACATCGAAGTTAAACGCTAGTTTTGGCATATCATAGGTAAAAAGGTTGACATCCGGTTTCCCTAAGAGCAGCTCAACTGCATTAATTGGCTGAGTCAATAGGGGGATGTCTAGACCTTCAAGCCCTGTAAAATTGTTGAGAAACTCCTTAACTTTATCTCCAGCTTTTGAGTTGATTTGTTCCTGAGTGCTTTGAGGAGTAGTTTTAGCTACAAGAGTTGCATTTTCAGTGCTAGAATTGGCATTACTAGCATTAAAGTCATTCAACCTGTAGGAACCTAGATCGAGGAATACTCCGTTATTATCAATTGATATTTGGTTGGCTAATTGACTGAGATCGTCAATTTTTTTAACCCCATCTAAGAATCGAGTATCAACTTTTTTATTGAATAATGTTTCTGCTAGTTCTAGTACAGTAACTTTACCATCTTTTTGGCCATCTTTACCTTTTCGATCGAATTTATCGGCGAGACGAATTTTAGACAGTAATTTAGTGTCAGCATTCAATAAGTCAACAACTGGTTTGAATGGCTTGACAACTTCCGAGATTTTGCCGACAATTGGTTTAGCGAAGTTACTGACAAATGTCCCTAAGTTAAGTTTGACATTATCCAGGTTTACTGTAGGAGTTTGCGGCCCGGTTAATTCACCGTTAGCGTAATTGACGATCGGCCAATTAACTCCAAGATCGAAGTTAAATGAGGGAATAGCTGCATTGCCGTTAATGCTGGTTTTAGCTTTTAAACCGAGATTGGCGTTGCTATTTAAGCTTGCATTCAATAAGTCCGACAACTGATAATTACCCGCTGTCAGTTCTGAGAAAGTTAAGCGCGATCCGTCATCATTACCTCCCAAATTATCTAAATCGTTCAGTTTGGCGGAAAATTTTGCTTCAGCTTTGGTAGGATTTTTGGCATCGTTTGCCAGGTCAACTTGGAAAAATCCTAATTTACCTGTAGCATTGAAATCACTATCTAGGCCGGCTGCTACACTGGCATCGAGTTTGGTTTTGTTGGTGTCAACATAAAATCCCAAGTCTTTATTGATGCCAAATCCTAAAGATAAGTTACTGTCAAATTTCGATTGTGCTTTGCCATTTACGTCCAAGCCTAATGCGGGAATTCCCAAGTCTCCAGAAAGGTTAACATCGGGTAAATCATAGTTTTTGTCTAGGGAAATTTGCAGGTTAATATCGTCGGGAGTTCCCTTGCCAGTTACTTTTAAACTAGGCAAAGAGAAACCGCTTAAACCAGGCAAAGACAAACCAAAGAAAGAACTCTGGCTGGGGAAAGATTTTCTTAATCCTGCTTGCAGGTTGGTGGCAATTTGTTCGGAAAACTTCTGAGTAAATTGAGAAGTTAGTTTTGAACCTAACGCTTCTGAATTGAAATTGCCATCTAGGGAGTCTTGGACGAGAGAATAGAGGGTCGAACTGAGAGTCCTATCGCCGATAGACTTCAACTCATCGATCGTCCTATCCTTGAATGTATTCAGGAAATTTAAAGCACCAGAATCGCCGGGAATTACATCTTTTAATTTCCCTAAAATTGGCAGTTTGACTTCCAGTAAGTTTTGACTGAGACTGTCTTGCAGCCGATTTAAACTCGTTTCTATCCCTTGTAAGCTTTGCCCCCAGTTAAAAGCGGCGTTATCGATGTTAACTGTTGGCTTTTGCGGTGCAGTTAATTGACCGTTGCTATAATTAATCGCCTGCCAATTAGCGCCCAGATCGAAACTTAAGGAAGGAAAAGCAGGATTGTTGTTAATGCTAGTTTTAGCTTGGAGACCGAGATTAGCGTTAGCAGTTAAATTAGCATCGAACAAATCTGACAACTGATAGTTGCCATTAAGTTCTGAGAGAGTTAAGCGAGATCCATCATTCCCACCTCCCAAATTATCCAAATCCTTCAAATTGACGGCAAGTTTAGCCTCAGCTTTAGTGGGTTTTTGAGGATTATTATTCAGGTCAATTTGTAAAACGCCTAAATTAGCTTGCCCCTTAGAGTTGTCATCTATTCCGGCGTCAAAATTAGCTGTAAGCTTGGTTTTGTCGGTATCTATGAAGCAACCAAAATCTTTATGAACACCCACAGCGATCGCCAAATCAAAATTGGCTGTCGATTTAGCTTTCCCATCCGTAGTCAAACCTAATCCAGGCATCCCTAAATTTTGGGCTAAATTAGCATCGCCTTGATATGCTTTACCCAGAGTAATTAGTAAAGTGCTTTCATCTTGAGTAGAATTGCGATCGACTTTGACGTTGAAATCAGCTCCAAGTACATTGCCCAGAGTAGTTTCTAACTGCTCGGTAGTTTGATTTACCCCATTTTTAACCGCATCGACTAACTTATTTTTGAAGCTGTCAATAAAATTGGGGGCAATGTTCTTGAGGGAACCAACTATGGGTAGTTTAATTGTATTTAGCTGGTCGTCAAGGATGTTTTCAAGTTTGTTCAATCCAGCTTCTAAGCCACACCAATTATTCTGTGTGTTGATGATAGCAGGGGGTGTCGGTGTCGGCGGTGTCGGCGGCTCGACTATAACTGGTGTTGGTGTTGGTGTCGGTGTCGGCGGTGTCGGCGGCTCGACTATAACTGGTGTCGGTGTCGGTGTCGGCGGCGTCGGCGGCTCGACTATAACTGGTGTTGGTGTCGGTGTCGGCGGTGTCGGCGGCTCGACTATAACTGGTGTTGGTGTCGGTGTCGGCGGTGTCGGCGGTGTCGGTGCAGTGTCGTTATCTGCGATCGCCACTGTCACGCCTGGAACCACAATTTCGTTATACTTAGCATCAGTGCTACTCACACTATGAGCGATAGTACCGCTGTGCGCGCCTTCCACAACCGTATCGTCAACAGCTTTCACAGTAACGGGTTGAGCGACATTCCAATTATCCGCAGTGAAAGTGATAGGGGCGATCGCTTCAATCTGATTACCTGTTGTGAGAGTGATAGTTACCGGGGATCTCGGCTGCGACGTTAAATCGATGTCATAACTGCCATTCACACCGCCTTCTGTCGCAGTTGTTGCCGTGGGAGTAATAGAAATACCAGCGGTATCATCGTCCTTATTGCTAAGGCTAACATCCGCTACATCTCGGTTGTTATAATTCCCATCTGTACTAACAGCAGCAGCCGTGAGTATTTTGTAGCCAATATCGCCGTCAACAATGCTATCGTCAACCCCTGTTACTGTTACTGGTTGCGCTGTATTCCAGTTAGCCGGAGTGAAAGTTATGCTAGCCGGGGAAACTGTTCCCTCGGCAACATTGTCACTGTTCAAACCGATAGTCACATCAGCGATTGGCTTAGTATTCAAAACCACAGTAAAGTTAGCCTTTGTGCCATCTTCACCAGTAGTTAATCCCGCCGTCGGATTCACCGTAATTCCCGCAGTGTCATTGTCACTGTTGGTGACGGTGACATCATCAGGATCGAGGTTATTGTAATTAGGATCGCTACTTACAGCAGCAGCCGTGACAATTTTGTAAGGTTTAGGGCCATCAGCTACTAAATCGTCAACACCACTGATTGTTATTGGTTGCGGTTGATTGTAGTTAGCAGGAGTGAAAGTTAAGCTATTAGTTGAAACGGTTCCTTCTGCTGTATTGTCACTCCTCAAACCGATGGTAACGTCAGCAGTAGGTTGAGCGTTGAGTTTGACTGTAAATTCTGCCTTGCCACCAACTTCACTGGTAGTTAATCCCGATATTGGGTTAACTGTGAAACCGGCAGTGTCATCATTAGTAATAGTTGTGGTAGCAGTAGCAGTGGTAATTGTCGGTGTTAAGCCTGGGCTGGTGGGATTTGACAGGGTGACGGCAATAGTTTCGTCGGGTTCAACTAGGGTGTCGCCTAATACATCCAGAGTAATGGTTTTGGATGTTTCATCGGCGGCAAAATTAATTGTGCCAGTAGCAGTAGTTGCCCCTGAAGTGCCACCGATGTTGTTGTAATCGCTGATGTTTGTAGCTGTGCCGGTAATGGCATAATTGATGCTACTTGCCCCGCCTGTGTTGCCGCTGCGAGTGGCGGTGAAAGTCAGAGGTTTTGTGCCGCTATTACCTTCGGGAATGCTGGCAGTACCAGCGGCAACGGCATAAGAAACAGTACCGTTAGCAGCAATAGTTAATGTTGTTTGTTTGGTTGTACCTGCAATGCCTCCGGTGATTGTGCCAAAGTTGAGGATGGCGGTTTCGGCGTTTTCAGGGAGATTGTCGGGTTTGATAGTAACTGCAACATTCTGGGTGAGAGTAGTAGTGCCGGCGGGGAAAGTAATCGAGGCAGGGGAAATGGTGTAGTCTGAATTAGGGGTGGCTGTGCTGCTGGGGTCGATCGCAATTGGTACTGTTACATCAGCAAAAGGAGTGCCGCCGCTGATGGTGACGGGAATATTAACTACTGTGTCTGTTGTTCCTTCTGTGCCGCTGTAAGTTGCAGTACCAAAATTAACTGTATTGGGTGTATTTAACAGAATCGAAACGTCTTTAGAAGTAAAGTTTGGCGTAGCTAAATCCAACTTGCCGTCAGCATTAAAATCTCCCGCAGCGATCGAACGGGGAATAGTTCCTACACTAAAATTGACTGCAGTACCAAAACTGCCAGTACCATCTCCCAACAAGACTGAGACATTGTTATCTCCGCCGTTAGACGCGGCTAAATCGGTTTTGCCGTCACCATTAAAGTCCCCCGCAACCACAGATTCGGGAGATGAGCCGACACTAAAGTTGGTAGCAGTACCAAAATTACCCGTACCATTCCCCAACAAGACTGAAACGTTGTTAGAAGCCGTGTTCGATACGGCAAGATCGAGTTTGCTGTCACCATTAAAGTCGCCTGTAACGACAAAGTGATTCCCTGTCCCCGCGCTAAAGTTAACGGGGGCGCTAAAGTTGCCCGTACCATCTCCTAACAAAACTGAAATATTGTTAGTGGCGCTATTGTTCGAGGTGACTAAATCGAGTTTGCCGTCGCCGTTAAAGTCGGCTGTGGCAATAGTAAGAGATGCTCCTGTATTAATGGTAGCGGGAGTGCTAAAGCTACCGGTACCGTCTCCCAAAAGAATTGAAAGGTTGTTGCCACTCAAAGGGGCTGTGGCTAAATCTAACTTGCTATCTCCATTAAAGTCGCCCGCAGCGATCGATCGAGGATTTATCCCTTGACCGAAGTTGGTAGGATTGCCAAAAGTGCCAGTACCTGTCCCCAGCCGGATGGAAATGAAATTGCCGTTAGCGCCACTAAGAGGATTGGCTACAGCTAAATCGAGTTTGCTGTCTCCATTCAAGTCGCGCACTGCAATGGAATTGGGAATCTCATTACCGGGGTTAAATAAGTTAGTAGCAGTACCAAAGCTGCCCGTACCCGTCCCCAACAATATGGAAATATCTCTGGAGTTGAGGTTGAGCACGGCTAAGTCGGAGAAACCGTCGCCGTTAAAGTCGCCCGTACCAATTGATAAAGGAGTGGCCGTCGGGGCCAAACCCGCACTAAAGTTAGTAGCCGTACTGAAGCTGGAGAGAACGTGGCTGTAAGCCGCCAGCACTTCTGGCCGAAATACTAAAGGTGTGGCAATTTTCCCTGATGTTACTTCTAGGAACCAGTCGCCGCCTTTTGCTGCACTTCCGGTGAGGTTTTGCGAAGCAGCAACACTAGCGCCGGTTAACTCACTCAGGCGTTTTATAAATGTTTTACCTGTCTCGCCTGCTGCTACGTTGCACCCATACAAAAGAATGTGAGGTCGATTGTTGGGGATGGAGTCGGTTCGTGGCGAAAACCACTGCTGTAGAGAATTCCGATCGCACTCTATATCATCTAAACTAAAGCGAACGTCGGCCAGTTGCAAGCTGCCTGGACTGCCGTGAGAAATGATGTGAATGCTGTCAATATTGGTACGAAGAGCTAAAATTGCAGTAATTTGGTCGATCGCATCTTTATTCCCATCCAAAACGACTACTTCCGTACCCGGTGTTACTCCGGCCATCAAACTTTGATAATCTTCAACTTGAGGGTCGATAAAGGCGATCGCACTTGGTGAAACTTGATTATTTAAATTTGGCATACTGCACCTACTGGGGGTTAAAAAAATACAAAAACTCCGCTATTTCGTGACTGGCGTCCGAAACTATCTATCAATTTTTATTTATACAGACACACCCTTTCTCCGTACAAACCCGGTGAGTCCTCATCTTTTGTCGTAACCATAACAGTTTTTTTACAGAAAATATGTAAATTTTTCTTAAAAAATACCTGGTTAATTAAAATTTTGATAAAGATATGGAAAATACTTAAGTATTATTACTGTAACGAAGACTAGATTGAGTTACCACAAATATTTGTGAAACGTAAGTGCAATTGTACAGAAATTTCAAACTCAGCAATTTTGATACATACTTTAGGGTGCGTCAGCAATTAGTCGTGCAGAAAATACACTCTTCTAACGCACCTACGAAACTTTTGACTAGCGCAAACTCGCATCTATCCCCGCTAAAATCTCATCCGCTTGCCCGCACAAAGCAGCGTGACAGCAACCGTTACTCGCCAACAATCCCCCCCACTGACTCACATCTCCCCGGTTATATTGCAAAGTAGAACCGTCAAAACGAGTAAATTGACCGCCCGCTTCAGTCAAAATTAATTCCGGTGCAGCTAAATCCCAATCTTTAGGCGCCGACTTTCCCGAAAGCGCAATATAAACATCAGCCTTTTGTTCGACAATAGTCGCAATTTTACAGCCGATACTACCGACAGCTATTTGATTTTGACAAGGCAGTTTTTGTAACAATTGATTAAAGCGATCGCCCCGGTGACTGCGGCTAGTTACTATAGATAAATCTGCCACTATATTTCGCGCCGAAACCTGCAATTTGACCTTAGAACCGTCCCGACTTTCCATAAAAGCACCCGCATCGCGGATTGCGTAATAAATCTTTTGCTGTTCGGGCCAAGCCACAACTGCTAATACCGGTCTTCCCTCGAACGCTAAAGCAATGTGAACTGCAAATTCCCCTGTCCTGTCAATAAAATCTCGCGTTCCATCCAAAGGGTCAATAATCCAAACCCAACTTTGAGGTAAGGGAATTTGACCGTTTTTTTCTAAATAAGATTTGTAAGTTTCTTCGCTGAGATAGCCAAATTCTGTATGGCCTAAAGCCGACTGCAATTCGTCGAGGATGTAAGAATTGACAGCGACATCGGCGGCGGTGACGGGGCCATCTTTTTTCTCTTGGATGTCGAGGTTAGGAGTGTTGGAATCCTGCCGATAATAGGATTGTAGGATATCTGATGCACTCCAGGCGATCGATCGGGCAATTCCACTGATTTCTTCGAGAGTTTTCATGAATTTATTTTTTTTGAACTGCAGATAAACGCCGATTAACCCAGACTTCTGTAGGGGCGGTGCCCCCGTGCCCGCCCCTTACTCGTTCCCAGGCAGAGCCTGGGAATGCCTACCCGGAGGCTCTGCCTCCTTCTTCCTGTTTACTCGTTCCCAGGCAGAGCCTGGGAATGCCTACCCGGAGGCTCTGCCTCCTTCTTCCTGTTGGCAAAATCAGGAGCCGAGCCTTCCTTTTCCTATTAGTAGAATCGGAGGCAGAGCCTCGCTTATATGCGTTACCAGGCAGAGCCTAGTAACGAGAGAACGAGAGAACGAGACATCTTTTATTCTCTTAGTCCGCGTAGGCGGACTTTGTATGTGTAGCAGCGAATTATATTCGCCCGCTTGATAATTACCAATTAATATGAGGATATTTCCATTCATAATAATTAGGAAACACAAAATTAGTAAACGAAACCGAAATACTAACCTCCAATGATTTTACATGATGCCACCAACCAACAGGAATAAAGATAGCCTCTCCCGGTTCCAAAATGACTTCAATAATTTTCGCATCTCTGTAAAGCGGGTATTTTTCGTAATCGGGATTTTCACCATCCACCTTGCTAAAAACTCCGACGTGATTGTAAAGTAGAGGTGTTTGTTGGGGAGAAATCAACTTAATTAGTTTGCGACCAGACACTTGCGCTAAAATTAAATTAACAGGGTCGTGGTGCAGCGGTGTAATCGTGCCTTTCGGCCCGAACCAAAAGAAAACTCTGCCTTTTGTATCCGTTGGATTTAGGTATTCAGGGAAAATTTCAATGTCGTTGAATAGCGGTTTAAATTCCTCTCTTTCCAGAGTTTGGTTGTTAGCAACCATGTAGTAATCGTTGCTAGGCCCGCCCTTGACCACCATGTCTACATATTTGCGGAACAAAACAATTTTTTTGTGATTTTCTATTTTGATTTCGTAATTGGGGTCTGAGTTGCGGTTGGCTTGAATTTGCACCTCTGCATCGCCATATTTTTCTTGCAAATACTCCGGCGTCCACAACTGCAATGCTTTCCAGTTGTGCATGATATTGGTAATAATTACTGGAGTATTTTTGGCGTAGTAATTTTCGAGGAAATACTCTCTGGAAAGGCTGCTTTTGCGTTCGATTGTGCCAAACTTGGAAGACAATGCAGCTAATTGATTGTTAATCCTGAGATGCGATTCTAATTTCTGCAATAACTGCACGTAATGGCTACCTGCTTGGAAGTAGGGATGAGATGAGATTTCCCTAACTTCTGCGGTGGCTGTTTCCGCATCTATGCCGGTATTTATTAAGGCTTGAATGATTTCGGCGTCGGGTTGATTTAATAATTTGTTGGCCGCCACCCACTGTTTCATATTGTCGGGGACTTCTTGTTTGCTTGGGGTGAGTAGATTTGGCAAGTTTTGTGTCAGCCATTCTAGGTTAACTTGCTGTTGTTCTGTTAGGGTAATCCGCAAAGGGGGAAGGGTGATAGTTAGGGGTTGGGTGTCAGACATGATTCGGGTATGTTGTTTTGGGACTGTTTGGTTTGGTTTGAGGTTGTTTTACTAATATAGCAATTTTAACGAACCGCGAAGGCGCTAAGGGCGCGAAGGAAGAGAGGGAAGGAGTTGACAATTTTTGTCAAGGTTGTTATTAGGATTTTAACTTAACAGGTGTTGCTAGTTCAAGTTTTCTAGCTGGGAGGGGTTTTCCCCGGATAGTTTGGTTAATTTTCAATTAAAATTAACCCTGATTCATCCAGCCGCGAGTTCCGAAGTTTTTGCAGGAATGGGAAGCGATTTTAGCTGCTGCGGTGAGAGTATGTGTAAAGTTGTTATTTTGCAAAATGTAGTGACAGAAAGCGCCGTGAAAGATGTCGCCCGCGCCTAAAGTGTCTGTGGCTTGAATTTGAGGTATTTCTATAGTGCCGTAACTGCCATTGCTGAGGTATAAAATTGATTTTTCGCCGCGAGTGATGGCAATATGGGAAATTCCGGCTGCGGACAGGTAAGCAAAAACTTGTTCTGAATTGTCGCAGTTGGGTGGATGAAAATTATCGGAACATACCGCCCATTCAACGAAAGGCAATATTTCTTCTAATCCGGGTTTCCAACTGCCGCCGTCGAGGACAATGGGAATGTTTTTTGACTTGGCAAGTTGAGCAATTTCTTGGCTGGCTGCGATTTGATGTCCGTCAAGCAGTACAATATTAACTGATGTTAAAATATCCGGGTTAATTGTTTGACTGTCAACTTGCGATTTCGTAGCATTGATGGAAATTACCGATCGATCGCCGGTTGCTTCAGTTACAATAATCGAGGAAACTGGCGGCGAGTGCGATCGCCCCGGTTCCAAATCAATTATCCTGACATTATACTCCGCTAAGTCTGCACGAATTAATTGGGCGATCGCGTGAGTACCCAAAACACCAGCCCATACCGCCGCATTCCCCAAATAGCTAAAAGTGACCGCAGCATTTGCCGCCGGCCCGCCCGCAGCAATGGTACAATCAGAAGCAACAACTTTCTGATTTTCACCCGGAGGCTTCTCGGCCAAATAAACTAAATCTAAAGTCGCCAATCCCAAAAATAATCCAGTTTTCATATCTTCTTAAATATGTGGCATGGGCCTGTGGCATGGGCGTCCCGCCCGTGTCCCATCTGCGTGGCATGGGCGTCCCGCCCGTGTCCTCTCTGCGTGGCATGGGCGTCCCGCCCGTGTCCTCTCTGCGTGGCATGGGCGTCCCGCCCGTGTCCTCTCTGCGTGGCA
>NZ_JAUBPT010000049.1:45946-48735 GCF_036700905.1 Microcoleus sp. S13_C3
TGGGCGTCCCGCCCGTGTCCCATCCTTAAAAAATCCCAATCTTAAAATGCAAGCAAATCCCAATACAGGAACACTTTACATCGTAGGAACCCCGATCGGCAACCTCGAAGACATGACCTTTCGCGCCATCCGAATCTTGCAAACAGTAGACTTCATCGCCGCCGAAGATACCCGCCATACAGGCAAACTTTTGCAACATTTCCAAATCAAAACCCCCCAAATCAGCTATCACGAACACAACCAACAGCAGCGACTCCCCGAACTCATCGACAAACTGCATTTAGGCAAAGATATCGCCCTCGTCACCGATGCCGGAATGCCGGGAATTTCTGACCCAGGTTCCGAGTTAGTAAAAGCTTGCGCCGATGCTAATATTAACATTATTCCGATTCCCGGCCCGACCGCCTGCATTGTTGGCATAACTGCATCAGGATTACCCACAGAGAGATTTGTATTTGAAGGATTCTTACCCGTGAAAGGTCAAGAACGCCAACAGAGTTTAGAAGCTTTGCAAATAGAATCCCGCACTATAATATTATACGAATCTCCCCACCGATTGCGACAAACTTTACAAGATTTAGCAAATACTTTGGGAAGCGACAGACAGATTGTGCTGGCGAGAGAGTTAACCAAAATGCACGAAGAGTTTTGGCGTGGTAGTATAGAAAGTGCGATCGAGCTTTACACCAATCGCGAACCCCAGGGAGAATTTACCCTCGTAATAGCCGGCATCCAAACAGCCGCCCCAATATTTTCCGAAGACGCAATTAAAGCAGAATTGCAAACATTAATTGCAGAAGGAATAAGTCGTTCCCAAGCCAGCCGCCAGCTAGCGCAACAAACATCCCTCCCCCGCCGCCAAATCTACCAACTCGCCCTCACAATAGGCGACAATGAATCACTAGAACAACCCGTGGATGACTTGTGAATATCTCTCTTCTTCTCTGCGCCCTCTGCGCCCTCTGCGGTTAAATAAAAAAAGCTAGATACTCACACTCAGAATTATATGGTACGCGGAAACTACGATCGACAAAAACCATATTTACGCAACCCCCACATCAACAAACCAATCGCCGAAATCTATGCAGACTTAGACGCCTTTAGCTGGGAGATATTTGAAGACCAACCCCACCGCTTCGATACCGTCAGTTTCTACGTCTTGCTTCCCCCACTATTTTACGAAGGGCGTTTCATCAAAGGAATTTACTTCAGCGAAGGAGTCGAACTAATAAACAAACTATTTCCCCAACTTTCCTCAGTATTTTTCTCCTTCACCTATTCCCCCGGAATCTCCTATTCTTGGGCCCCCATAGCTGACGCCTACTCCAGTTTATACAAAAATCCGCAGCGAGAAAAGTGGTTTCGCGAAACTTATCCCGATCGCGCCCACAAACCAATCATACCACTGCAAGACACCGACTTCATCAACGAATACTTAATTTCCCCGCGCAACGTCCCCGCCAAAGACATCGACTTGCTAGCCGTCGCGCGAATTTCCGAAGAAAAAAATTTGCCAATTATTGCCAAAGCCTTAAAAGTTTACCGCCAAAAATATCCGCAAAAACCGATAAAATTAACAGTAGTCACCGGCCACGAATTTGATGCTAGCAACCTAAAAACTCTCGACGAGTACGCATTAAAAGAATGGCGACAAGTCGAGGAAATTTTAACCAATCCCTCCGACTACATTAACTTAGTGCCAAGAGTAGACTACTACAGGGAAATCCCCACATATTATTCGCGAGCCCAAGCATTCGTCCTCGGTTCCCTTCTCGAAGGAAAAAACCGGGGCATTACCGAAGCCATGAGTTGTAATGTACCAGTAATTTGTTTTGAAGAATTCAACCAATACGCCAGAGGCAACTCGCCAGTTTTCCCCGAAGGTGCGGGTCTTTACGCCAAATTTGACCCGGAATCTCTCGCAGATACTATATATACAGTATTGGAAAATCAAACAGAATTCAAACCGCGATATCAGTATTTAAAGCATTGCGGGCGCAAGAACTTTTTCAATACTTGTATAGACAGTTTTCCTTACTATCAGCACAACATCCCCGACTACAAGCCGGGAGACGCGATTAACAATTTGTGGTTGGATTTAGCAGTTCAACAAAATTATCAAGTTAGTTTGAATAGCTTTTTGTATGGAGGTTCTCCCTTGTCTCATATTCGCGGGACAAATGCGATTCAGCATAACCTCGGTCAGTTAACAAAATTCAAATGACAGATGATATACTGCTGTTATTATTCACCATCGTCGTAAATTTTTTACCCCACCCCAACCCTCCCCTTATCAAGGGGAGGGAGTAAGAAATTTACAAATGATTTAGGATTGCTATAAGACCGAGTTAGCAGTTTAATGGACATCAACACCAAAAAAGAAGAATTTAGCTATGCCTACATTTACGCCATTGCCTCAGCAGCAGGGTGCATCTGCCAGCGAACAACTACTCCTCTAGACAAGCTGGGTGTAGACCTAATTATCACGGGAATAGCAGCATCAGGTTTACCAAACTTTCCCATTCTTTACATTCAAGTCAAATGTACCTCAAGAGATATCCTCAACGACAATAGCCTTCGCTATCCCCTGAACATTAAAAACTACGAAGAATTGAGCACAAGCAACGCCTATCCTCCTAGAATTATAATTGTGGTCATTGTTCCCGATAGAGTCAATGACTGGCTGCAACAAACAGAAGCGGAACTCTGCTTGGTAGTAATAAATATGTAGTGAAGTTTAATTACAGTAATTGAATACATAGGATAATTTTATAACTCACACAATCAAA
>NZ_JAUBPT010000050.1:0-48650 GCF_036700905.1 Microcoleus sp. S13_C3
CGAAAGCATACAAAAAGTAAGCGTAATTGCAACACCAAAAGGTAGTTGTTTTGAACGTCTAGAGGTGTCTTGACAGCGCCATTAAGAGCGTCAAAACTTCTTAAGAATCTCCGCACCTTCAGGTCGGAGAGTGTCAAAATCTTCCTAAAACTCTCTAGTTATTCTAGCCTATTTTTGAGTAATATCAATTCCGGTAGCATCGGAATTGTAAAATCCCGTCTACAGTCAACAATCACCGATGTTGCAACCGGAATATAGCAAAACCATTTGATTTGTAAACAATCGATTCAATGATCACAAACGTTTCAGGTGGTTCTACATTCATGACTCAAATAGACTTGCTATATATCTAATTCATCTGCGTGAATCAGTGTTTATCGCCTATCATCTGCGGTTAAAGAAAGAGAATTGTTCGGGCCACCCCGGACAATGGATTGGCGCTAATTCACGCAGATGTCGAGATTAGAGATATCAATAATTCCGATGCTAACAGATTTGATATGACACGAGCCCAATATATTATTCCGATGCAACCGACAACGATATAAATAGTATTAATTCCCAAATTTTCAATCTCACATCGAAAATGGTATGAGATAAAAATTATTGAGAATGGCTATAATCTATCACCTAGAATTATAGAGATTCAAAGGCAGCAGTGAAACCATCTAATGTCAAGCATTCTTCCATAAATTCCTCTACATCGTTGACATTCTCAAGCTGATATTCCATGATGCGTTGACCATCGCCTTTCATCTTTTTGGAAGAGGAAGGCGTGGCCGGATATTTGGCAGCAATGGCTTTGAAAGCTTTGGAATGGATATCCCAGCTTTCAGCAGAACATTTTATGATTAAAAGCCACATAATTAAATTCCTCCTTGGGTTTGGTTTACTAATAGTCTGACACGAGTAAAACTTAGGTCGATAGTGCCGAAAAATCAAGGGATTCTGTGGTTTGGAAAAAAGCTAAAAGCCGAGCCACTATGTGAGCAACACCACCCTTAACATTAGACTCAACATTCAAAGGCATCACCGGATCGTGGAGTGATAAGCGTAACAGAAACCAGCCGGATTCGCTAGGTGAGGTGCAGGAAATTCGCAGACCTTCGTAGTTATTGGGAACTATTTTCCAGTCAGGTTGCGTTGAGACAAATTGTTGCAGTTGCTCAATAACGTGATCGCCGTGAGCCGTGAAATCATCTACACCAAGTTTAATCCGAAACTCTGCACTTTCTTCGGGTTCTTTTAAATTCGCAATTAAATCTGGCAAAGATTGGTTGGCTAGCTTTGACTTAGCCAATTCAATCAATAATTTGCTGACCAAATAAGCGCCATCATCCAAAAAGTAATTTTCTTTCAAAGCTCCATGTCCAGATGTTTCAATCGCCAGCCATGATTCCTGTCCCGCTTCATTGAGGCGAATCGACTCGTCAATCACATTTTTGTAGCCGCGTTTAAAGCGATGGTGAATTCCTTTTAAATCTTGTTCGATGAATTGTGTCAAGCCATCGGAGGTGATAGAATCGGTGACAATGGTAGAGCCTGGGTGTTCTTTTAATATAATGGCAGAAATCAAGGCAATTAAGCGATTGCGATTGAGTTCATTGCCAACTTGATCGACTGCCGCACTGCGATCGACATCGGTATCAAAAATAATCCCAAAATCAGCTTGATTTTCAATTACCGCTTGACAAATTGACTGCATTGCCTGTTTATCTTCGGGATTTGGCACATGATTTGGGAAAGTACCATCGGGTTCTAAAAACTGACTGCCCGTGGTGTCTGCACCTAAAGGTTTTAAGACTTTATCAACATAAAAGCCGCCCGCACCATTGCCCGCATCCACAACAATTTTTAATCCTGTCAGCGGCTGCTCAAAATTATCTGGATGATTAACTGCTTCCCGGATATTTTTAACAAATTGGTTAGCATAAACAGAGATGAAATCATGCTTTGCAATGTTACCGGGCGATGCGGCTGGCTGAAAGTAATTGCTTTGGGCTAGTGTTAAGATATCTGTAATATCCTGTTTTTGTAACCCACCTTTGGCGGTGAAAAACTTTAAGCCGTTTCGATTAAAGGGCAAATGGCTAGCAGTGAGCATAATCGCGCCGTCGCAATCAAAACCAGGGGTAATGGTACTCATAAACATGGCGGGGGTTGAGGCCATTTCAAAGTCGTACACGGTTGCACCAACTGAGGCGATTCCCTCCATGACTGCTTGCATTAAGGTTGGCCCTGATAGGCGACTGTCACGCCCGATCGCGATCGTTAATTCGGCCACTGGTTTATTGACTTTTTGCACCAGCCAACTGACAAATGATTTACCTAAGATTGTCGCAATTTCGGGGGTGAGGTTGACTTTTTCATTGGGAACCCCTTCGAGGGCGATACCGCGAATGTCTGAGCCATTTTGAAGTTTTGTCCAGTTGAAGTTTTGCATAATAATTGATGGTAAGTAAAAAGATCGGAGTCGGCGGTTGAAACCGATTATACAAACTTTCCTCTGCGGCCCGTTGGACTGAGCGTTACCCGATCGTCTTTCGCGGACTAACAAATAAACAGGGGAGAAATTTGGGATTTGGTATTATTAGTCATTAGGGTGACAGAGTTTTTCAATTCAATCAGCTAATCGGCATTTAAGTTGTATGTGAACGAACCTGACGGTCAACGGAGTACCGTTAGACCGCAGGCTTCTTTTTCCTTTTTTTTAAAGGCTTTTTTGAGTGACGGAGTTCCCCCGCCACTTTCGTAACTTAGACCAATCTTCTTTATAAGTTTGGCTGAATTTTCATCTCGATCCAAAGATTCTCCACATTGGCAAGAATGCCATCGATCTGACAATTCTTTTGGAACTTTATTGAGGCAATTCCAACAGTGTTGAGAAGTTCCTTTAGGATCTACAAACAAAACGTTTTTACCTAGTTTCCCTGCGACATATTTCAGGACGCTGGTGAATTGCCCATGAGCAGCATCAAGCATTGATTTATTCAATCCGCTTTTAGCTGACTGACCATTTGGCAAATAAACCAAATTGCCATCCTCAATATCGGTCTTGGGCTTGGCACGTCTAGTCAGATTTTTGACACTCAAGTCTTCAATAACTAAAACATCACATTTGCTAAAGAGCTGCTGTGCCGTTTTAAACTGAAAGTCCAGTCTAGCTCTAGCTATAAATTGGTGAAGTTTAGAAATCTTATCCTTGATTATTTTCCAAGGCTTAGAACCCTTAAGCCGACTAGCCAGCTTCGCTTGAAGTCTTGCCAATTTCTGGGCCGACTTCCTCAAAAATCTGGGATTTTCAACTCTTTCACCATTGGAAAGATAAATGTAATTAGTGATTCCCAAGTCGATCCCAACAGCATTCTCGACCGTCGGTTGAATTTCTGCAACCGTTACGGGAACCGTCTTATCTTCTAGCGTTAGGGAAATATACCACCCATCCGCTTCTGGGATAATACTACCCGTCTTAACTTTAAATCCTGTTGGTATTGGGCGATGGAAAACCATAGGCACTTGACCTATTTTTGCCAGGTTAATACAAATCCTATTTTGCTCATCCTTAGCAATATCTAAGTTGTCTAATTGAGGATAAGTGAAAGATTTGTAGTGGTGAAAACCTTTAAATTTAGGTTTGCCTCTACGATTGCCATTTTTGTCCGGCGTGGTGAAATTTGAAAAGGAAGTTTCCACTCTGTTGAGGACATCTTGCAAAACCTGGGAGTCCAAAAGCTTATAATCAGGAAATTGTTTTTTGGTGTTTTTTATGTCAGCAAGCTGTATGGTTTGCCACTGGACATATCCGCCTTCAATATTCGAGAAAACATCACCTTTTCTAGTCAAAGGATTGCCTGACGCATCCTTTTTTCTGCCATCTCTAGTTTGCACCCTGGTTAAGGGAATATTTTGATATATCTCCTCAATAGGGACTATTGAAACAATCAAGGGGCAGGCATTGATAGGTGTTCTCGTGGCTTCCCACCATCTAAATCTTTCGCCGAGTCGGTAGTTATACTGTCGGCGACAGAGTTCTAGATGAGCCACAATTGTTGCTAGTTGGGCTTTTGTGGGTTTGAGGCGGTATTTGTATGTCAGTTGCATTGGAAACTTCCTTTTTTCGACCTACTTTAATGTACCATTTTTTCAATTTAATGTTTAGAAAGTACATCAAAGTTAAAGGTACTCGCAATGTCTAATTGTCGGCTTCCGTCCGCGACATCCGACGCTTCTGGACATCACGCTCGGTAATTTATTCGGGGTACTTCGCGGCGCTCAGATTGCTCCCCTTTAAATATACCGAGGGACTTCTCGGCTGATAGTTAAACAAACAATCCCAGTCTTGTGGGTAGGATTTGAGCAACGTCCAAAATATCCAATTGAAATGTTGAACCGCTTACTGGGAATTTTTGCCCCATCACCGCTAAGCTTAAGCTCTAATTCCTTAGTCGCGTTCAACGCTGTAAATTGCCTGCAAGCGGAACTCACCATGAGGGGGAACTTCCACAATATCTGTAGCTGCATTGGTGGTTTCTACGCAGAGTAAACGCTGATAATCTGCATCATCAAGGTCGGCCATATTTGCAGAAATTGTCACCCAGGGATTCCACACTACGACGGATTTACTACCAGAGGATTTAATGCGAATCCGACGATTGAGGGCGCTATCGTCAATGACTAATTCGTTGGTGACATCGAGATAAATGCGATCGACTTCACCTGTTACTACCACTGCACCCACTTGAGTTTTTTCCACACCACCATCCGCTTTATCAAGATACTGGCTATTTTCTAAGCCTAAAACCTGCACCTGGTTGATATCGCCGACTTGGAAATAGGTGTGGAAAGCTTGGGTGAGGGGAAATGCTTTGTCGCCTAGATTGCGGGTGATTAATTCTACCGTGAGGCTGGTGCCGCTCGTAATCTCGATCGCCAGTTCAAAGGCTTGCGGCCAAATTGCTCTAGTTTCATCGGTATCCTTGAGTCCTAGAGTGACTTTGGTGGCGCCGTCTGGGGTTGTGGCGGTTTCTAGCACATTCCAGAGGCGATTCCGCACAAACCCATGACTCGGACGCCCCAAGGCTTCGGGATCTGGGCCAAACCAGGGCCAACAGATGGGTATACCGCCTTTGATGGCTTTCCCTTCGGCGTAGTAGGCTTTTTCGCTGACGAACATCAAGTCTGTGGTTTCGGTGGCCGGTTGAAAGGAGAGCACTTGACCGGAATACACAGAAATTAAGGCTTTGGCTTGACCGTTGTCGATGTGAATCATGGGGAAACCACCGTTTCCGGTGGCGAAGGTGAGGTGTCCGGCTATGCCGTAGTCTGTGTTTAATTGGTCAATACTCATCAGAAATATGGGTTTGAAACCCCGTCCTTTTAGGACGGCTTTACATTGGATGGGGGGGGAGGAATTCTCCCCCGATGAATGCTTGTTACCGCCTTGGATATACTAACGACGTTCGACGTTTTGTATTCGCCTTTAACCCGGACAGTTACGGATCGAGTGCTTTCTACCTGTACGCATAACAAGTGGCGGTAAGCCCGTGTGTGTATATCCCTTCGCCACTGATATCCCTTGAGGTTACAGACTAGGGAGGCATCCAGTAACATCGTTCGGTGTACCACCACCAGATAATTCAGTTTGTCTCAAAGACGCAGGCTAGACACTGTTTTAGTCTCAAATTAAGAAGGTGGTGAGTCTTCCTCTTTCAAGCCCCATGCCTTTAGGCTGGGGTTAGTGACGCTGTTGGCTTGGTGAATTGCTTTACAATTATCCGATATTATGGTGGCTAGATTTATTATATTGTTGAGTTTGACGAAGGAAGGTGCGATCGACACAACGATGCACTCAGAGGAACGAATTGGGAGTGCCAAGTGATCGCGAGGGGATGTGCGATCGAACGCACCGGCACACCTTGCTGAGTTTTTCGTAAGCAAGCCGATCGCGTTTAGCAGCGAGATCGTTGAGGATGGGATGCTCTGATCGCCAGCTTCGGGCCAAACTATGAATCAGCAGCAACGGCTTACCTGTCTCACCTCGAATGTAGTGCTTTTCACCAGCCATTCGACCTCTAGTTCAGCCGTTGGGTTAAATTCAGTTGAGTCGATCGACTTTCATGCGCGCCACTTCACAACTCCTGACGAGTCGGACGGATAATCATTTCGTTGACATCCACATCACCGGGTTGCTCGATGGCATAGGCAATAGCCCGGGCGATCGCATCGGCATCAATGGCGACTGAATACAACTGATTCACCCCTGATGCCGTATCACCATGAGTGATGGTACTGGTTAACTCAGTGGCAACCGCACCGGGGGAAATGTTGGTAGAACGAATTTCACCGTTTGACTCCAGCCGCAGCCCTTCGGAAATCGCTCGCACCGCATACTTGGTAGCACAGTAAACTGTCCCCGCCGGAAATACTTTGTGTCCTGCAACAGATGACAAGTTGATTACGTGCCCCGACTTCTGTTGGCGCATAGTCGGCAGCACTGCTGCGATGCCGTAAAGTACGCCTTTAATGTTGACATCAATCATTTGATCCCACTCATCGACCTTAATCTGGTCAAGGGGAGACAGTGGCATTAAACCCGCATTGTTGACCAGCACATCAATGCGTCCATAGGTTTCCAGCGTTGCGTCCGCCAATGCTTGCATCTGGGCGCGATCGGCAACATCGGTGACTCGATAGGCAACGGTGCCACCTGTTTTTTCGATTGCAGCCACCAAGTCCTTGAGTCTATCTTCGCGGCGGGCAGCAAGCATCAGTTTGGCTCCGCTGGCGGCTAGACGATGAGCGGTGGCTTCACCTAAACCGCTACTTGCTCCAGTAATGATGACAACCTTGTTTTGAATTTCAGACATCTTCACTCCTGTTAATTGATTAAATCGGCTCACCTAAACTCACTCGCAAATCCGCTTAATTACCAAGCGCGATCGTATTGAATAGGAGCAGGCACTGATTGACGTAGTTGCTTCGCAGCCCGCATCGGCCAATAAGGATCGCGCAGCATTTCTCTGGCCAGTAATACCATATCTGCTTGACCTGTACGGATGATGTGGTCAGCCTGAGCGGGTGCAGTAATCATACCAACGGCTCCGGTGGCGATGTTCGCTGAGCGTCGAATGCGATCGGCAAAAATAGTTTGATAACCTGCACCCGTGGGAATCTTTTCACCGGGTACAATTGCGCCTGATGAACAATCGATTAAATCAACGCCCAGTGACTTTAATTTATCGCTGAGTGCAATACTTTGTTCAATATCCCAACCATTTGGAACCCAATCGGTTGCAGAGATGCGAACCCAAAGCGGTGTTCGATCAGGCAAAACATTTCGCACCGCTTGTACGACTTCACATAGGAACCGGATGCGATGCTCAAAACTGCCACCATAGTCATCAGTCCGTTGATTGGTCAAGGGAGACATAAATTCATGGAGTAGATAGCCGTGAGCGGCATGAATCTCGATTACGTCAAATCCGGCTTCGAGAGCGCGTTGGGCTGCGTTGACAAAGAGTGTCGTCTGCTTCTGAATGTCTTCGATACTCAGGGCGATGGGAGCGGGGCTATCAGGTTCAAATGGAATCGCGCTAGGGGCGATCGAAGTCCATCCTCCTTGAGATTCCGAAAGCACATCGCCGCCATCCCACGGAGTTGCTGTACTGGCTTTTCTACCTGCATGAGCAAGTTGAATCCCCGCAACCGCACCGTTGCGGTGAATTAACTCGACTATTCGCGCCAGCATTTCAATGTGAGCATCTTGCCAGATTCCCAAATCTTGGGGCGTAATTCGTCCTTGTGGCTCGACTGCCGCTGCTTCAGTCATCACCAGCCCTGCCCCTCCTACGGCTCGACTGGCAAGATGAACCAGATGCCAATCATTCGCGAACCCATCAACACTGGAATATTGACACATGGGAGAAACTGCAATGCGATTTCGGAAGGTAACACCACGTTGATCCAATGGCTCAAATAAATGCGACATGGTTGTAAACCCGTGAGTTATAAAATGCACAGATTTGACACTCCTCGACTATCAGGTACGAGGATTCTTTCTTCGCAGGGATTCCGACGAATTTACTTGCAAGAAAGCATCTTGACCGTATGCCCTACGGCTGCAAGTCCTCGAATAAGAACTACTTGTGCGGCTGCAACATCTCGGTCTGTTGTATAGCCACAATCGGAACATGAATGAATACGCTCTGACAGTTTTTTCTTGCCTGTCTCCAAACCACAACTAGGACAAATTTGGCTGGTTTTACGAGCATCTACCTTTTGAAAATACACACCGTATTTAAAACAGGTTTGCTCTAAAATCGCCAAAAACTGTCCCCAGCTTGCATCCAAGCAATGTTTTCCTAGCATAGCTTTAGACAAACCAACCAGGTTCAAGTCCTCGACAAAAACCATCCCCACGTCTTTGCAGAGTTGGTGAGACAATTTCCAGTGCCAATCTTTTCTACAGTTAGCGACGTACTCATGCAATTTGGCAACTTTCTTCTGGGCTTTTTTCCAATTATTTGAGCCTAACTTTTTCCTACTGACACGTTTTTGCAGCAATTTAAGCTTGCACTCTGCATCAGCAAAAAACTTTTGGCGTTTAACTAAAAGACCATTGGAAGTTGCTATGAAGTTAGTTAATCCAACATCAACGCCTAACGCTTCACCGTGTGGCATAACTGACGGTACGGAAACATCCCATTGCAGGGTTAGCATCACGTACCAACCACTTGCCTTGCGAACTATTCTCGCTTGCTTAATATTTGCGCTATCAGGGATAGGACGCGATTGATGAAATTTAACGAACCCAATCTTAGGGAGTTTTAGTACCCCGTTGTTGACAGGATTGACACCCAGTTGCGGAAAAACAAAAGATCGCATTGCTCCCGCTTTTTTGAAACGAGGGAAACCGTGCTTTTGCTCCCACATACTCACGAACGCTTTTTCAAGCCTTCTCAAGGTTTGCTGTAGAACGTGTACGGCGACGGCACACAAAGCAGGTATGTTTGCCCTAGCTGCGGTTAAGCTTTTGCACTGACTGGCATAAGTTGGGCGCTTTGTTTCGGCCCGAATGATGAACTCAGAACGGATAGAACAAGCGTTAACTTGGCAACTGCGAGACTCAAACCAATGCTTGCGCTCTGCTAGCGCGTAGTTATAGACGCAGCGACACTGTTCCAGCCAATCTTCAAAGAAGGCTACTTGTACTGCGGTTGGTTTCAATTTGAACTCGTAAGTTAAGTTAAACATTCTTTCTATCCTCCTGCCCTAATGATAGTGTCGTGACTAAGGGCTAACTCGATTATTCACAAGTCTTAATTAAAGTCGCCCTATAAGGGCGAGGCTTGCACCCAGATCCTTGGTCAGGCACAGAATTTATTCACACTGGGAACTTGACTGACCTCATTCCACCAAGTCCGCAGCTTTGAAGTTTGTGCGATCGTTGCTTCATACTCTGGGGTCTGCCAGAGGTAGGTGAAGACTGGAATCAGGTAGAAATCGGCAATGCTCAGTTCGTGACCGAGCAAATAGGGGTGTCCTACAGTTAGGGGCTCGATCGCCTCTAGCGCAGTCTTTACAGGTGCTACAGCAGCTTTCACCTTATCCTCGTTAGTTTGACCCCCGTGGCTGGCCACAATCAGACGCTCAATAGCAATTGACTTGATCACGGGTGCATAGAGATGGCTGCCCATAATCCCCATAATCTGGCGCATTCGAGAGCTTTTCACTATACAGCTCAAATATCTATAGTGAGTGCGTTTTTGATGACTAAAATCACAGTTTAGGAGCCCGATCCCGAAAGTAACAATAACCCGTTAGAAGGAGATTAATTTCACAGGAGACAGAATCGGGATTCTTAGCTTCCAACGCCATCAAACCTTCAGCTTTTTTAGATTCTGCCTTCGGCTTTGGGATGAAACATTTTTTCAACAATATTTTTCCGCAGAAAAAGTGTCAATGGTTTTTCTATCAAAGAGTAGAATATGCAACCGAAAACTACGGCGAACACTGCCAGTAGAGCCGGAGCAAAGAAACCGTCGTAATATTTTCCTAAATTCGCCTTTTGCAAAATTTTTGTCATTGCTAAAATCAGCGGTACGTGGGTCAAAAATATCGAGTATGAGGCATCTCCCAAGAAAATTAAAAGATTAGGAATTTTCGGGGAATCCTTGAGGTCTATCGAGGTAGCAGCAATGATTAACATAGCTGCTAGCACTCCAAAAGTAGGGACGCGCCGGAGCTCTATGTTTCTCCATGCGACGAGGATTCCTAAAATAACATATCCTAAATTTGCTATCCCAAACAATATCCACCTGTACTTGCCGATCTTATTGTTATATTTAATCACAATATACCCAGCCATGCAGCCCAAAACAAATTCTAGATTCATACCCCCAAATACTAGAGCCAGCCAGACAAAAGACTTGGGGAATGTTACAATTTTCCAAAAATGTAGAATCGTGACAAATAGCCAAGTCGAAAGTATCGGTACAGAATGTTTTGGTTTCAACCAGATAGCTATACTGAACAGGAAGTAAAAATATAATTCGTAAATTAAAGTCCAACCTACCACGAGAATGGGCCATTCATTTTGAGGAATCAAGAGAAGCGAGCCAATTACGTATCCTAAACCTAAATCTTGATTGTTAGCAAAACCGGGAATTACTATAAAAAAACACAAAAGTGTCAGAGTAATTATCCAGTATATGGGATAAATTCTCACGGCGCGCTTGACTAAAAAAGATTTTAATTGGTCTTTTTTACCGATCGCCGAGCGGTGAACGTACACCATGATAAAACCGCTCAATACAAAAAAGTAATCAACACCGCTCCACCCACCCTGAAATAAATTAAAAAAAGTAACTTGATTTAATATACCCGTGCTGATCTCGTTGAGGTGAAACATTACCACCAATACAGCGGCAATCCCTCGATAAACTTGCAAGAGGTTAAGCTTTTTGTGAGGAGTTGAACTCTGTGTCATGAGAAAATACCTTGTTCAAGAGTGGCAGTTACCCTGGCTCCCCAACTATAGTCTTACAACTAAACACAGTCAACACATTAGAGACTATAATATAACTTTATACTTTTTTCATAAACTTGTGCAAGAAGACTTCCGACTGATCGTTGACTTAGTTCTAGTTCTCGCTGCTGCCGCAGCAGGAGGACTCTTTGCATCGCTATTGCGACAGCCGGTAATTCTCGGCTACCTCCTGGGAGGGATCGTAGTTGGGCCGGCCGGTTTGGGGCTGATTAAAGAATTAATTCAGGTAGACACCCTGGCTGAATTCGGGGTTGCCTTTCTGTTATTTGCCTTGGGAGTGGAATTTTCTTTCGCCGAACTCCAGAAAGTAAAAGCCATTAGTTTGGGCGGGGGGGGCTTGCAAATTGTGCTGACGATCGCCATTACTACTGCAATTTCCTTGGCTGTAGGCTGGGTAGAATCGCCTGCTCAAGGCGTGTTTTTAGGATCGATTCTGTCGCTTTCCTCGACCGCAGTTGTACTCAAGTGCTTGATGGAACGCAATGAATCCGGTACTTCCCACGGTCAAGTCATGCTGGGAATATTAGTAGTTCAAGATTTGGCTTTGGGGCTAATGTTAGCAGTTTTGCCGGCACTCAATCAGCCAGCAGAAGCGATCGGCATGACGGTAGCGTGGGCCCTGCTGCGGATCGGGTTATTTGCTGTCGGTGCTGTAGTCGCCGGCATTTGGATGGTACCGCAGTTGCTGCGCTACCTCGCGCAAACAGAAAGCCGGGAACTGTTTTTGCTGGGAGTTGTGGTTCTGGCTTTAGGGATTGCGCTACTGACAGAATATTTGGGTTTTTCGATCGAGATGGGCGCATTTGTGGCGGGTTTAATGATTTCGGAGGTGGAATATGCCGACCAAACTCTAACTTATGTCGAGCCTTTGCGAGATATTTTTGCATCCTTATTTTTTGTCACCATCGGAATGTTAATTGACCCGATGTTTCTGTGGAACCATCTAGAAGTAATTCTGGGACTGGTATTTATAGTATTTGTCGGCAAATTCTTGATTATAACGCCGATCGTCCGACTATTTGGCTATCCGCTAAAAACAGCATTAATCGCAGGTTTGGGCTTAGCTCAAATAGGAGAATTCTCCTTTGTACTCGCTAGTGCCGGCCAAGCTATGGGGCTGGTTTCGCGGAACGTTTACCTGTTAATTTTAGGCACGACAGCAGTCACCCTCGTGCTGACTCCGTTTGTGTTGAGAAGCGTGCCACAGTTATTGAAATGGGCGGAAAATTTCGGGCCTTTGCAGCGCTATTTTGACGAAACATCTCAACCTGTGGCAATAGCTGAAACTTTGCCGGAACAAAATTATGTTGTGGTTTGCGGCTATGGGCGAGTCGGCAGAATTTTAGTAAAAATGCTGCAAAGCCGCAACTGTTCAGTTGTGGTGATCGACGAGTCAGAAAGTAGTATTCAAGACTGCAGAGTGCAAGGAATTCCTTACATTTACGGGAATGCTGCCAGCTTGCACGTATTGGAAGCCGCGCGGGTGGAACGGGCAAAAGCAATGGCGATCGCCCTTCCCGATCCCATGAGCACTCGCTTGTGTCTGAAGCGGGCTTTAGAATTAGTCCCGGATTTGGATATTGTGGTGCAGGCCAACCAAGATAAAGACATCGAACTGCTTTACCAACTGGGGGCCTGGGAAGTTGTGCAGCCGGAGTTTGAGGCCAGTTTAGAACTGTCTTCCCACTTGCTCGCTGGCATGGGGCTCTCCGCAATGGCGATCGCGCGGGATGTGCAGCAAATTCGCAGCAGCCGTTATCTGGAATTGCGGCCACCGCGCGAACCTTTGGCGGTTTCGCGGGATTTGAAAGTGGCGGTTCGAGATATGAACAGCGAGTGGTACAGCTTGCCGTCAGGTTCTCCTATCGCCAGCATGACTCTGGAAGAAACTAACTTGCGGCAGTTGACAGGGGTCAGCGTGATGGCGATCGTCCGCGAGAATGGCGAGGAAATTGATTATCCTAACGGGAAGACAGCTTTGCAGCCGGGCGATCGACTTTTTGTAGTCGGAGAACCGGAAGAACTCATCAGTTTTGAGTTGCTGGCGAAGGGGGAAGTTGCTGTGCCGCAGGGCGACAGTTCTTGCCAGTGGCTGAGGCTGCCAGCAAACAGCCCTTGGGCGGGCAAAAAACTGTCAGAGGTAGAATTGCTGACTCAGTACGGGGTGCAGGTGCGGGCGATCCGCCGGGAAGGGAAATTTACTCGCTGGCCCGACGGAACTACCAATTTGCAAGAAGGCGATCGTTTGCTGCTGTGCGGCGGCTTCTACGAGCTCGGCTTGATGCAGCGGACGGCCTCACCGCCTGTGCCGCAACCTGCTTTAAAGCTGCCTTTGGTCAAGGCCCAAGTCAGTGAAAAGCTGTTTAGCGATTAGTCAGTTGACAGTTGGCAGTTGACGGTTGGCAGTTGGCAGTTGGCAGTTGACTGTTGGCAGTTGACTGTTGACTGTTGTGAGCTTTCCAGCGAACAGTCAACAATGCCCGATGCCCGATGCCCAATGCCCGATGCCCGATGCCCCATGCCCAATGCCCCATGCCCGATGCCCCATGCCCCATGCCCGATGCCCCATGCCCAATGCCCGATGCCCAATGCCCAATGCCCGATGCCCGATGCCCCATGCCCGATGCCCCATGCCCCATGCCCCATGTCCCACTCTCAGCCGTTGGGTTTGAGATAAGCAATTGCTGGCCGCGAGATCAGAATTTGTGTTTCTGAGGGATCGAGGAGGCAAATGCAGCTATTATCCTGCCAAAAAATTCTGCCCGCTACTAAGTCGCCGGTCAGGAGTTTGATCTCCACCTGTTGTTTGTCTTTGATGTAGCTTTGTATTAAGCGAACGCTGGGCAATCCGGTTTCAAATTCAGACATAGTTCAGAAAAATATAGTCAAATATTACCTTAAACCATATTCTTCTGTTTATAGCGTTTAACCCTTACTGCCGCAACTACAAGCGCGTCTACCCGATGAGGGAGAAACCCCTGGGCTGCTAGTTTTAGACCGATATTCATTGAGCCATTAACATCAGCATTAATTAGATATCCCTGGGAAGTTATAAAAATTATATTTGTTTATATTTCACTAGAAAGGACTATAAATTGCATAAAGTTTTATAATACTGGGAAATGGGTAATTTGGTCATCAAATTATCTAATCAGTTTTAACCAAAAGAGGTTTGTTTTTATGCCGATCGAGTTTGCGAAGTATCACGGACTGGGAAATGATTTTATTCTGATTGACAACCGCCACTCGTCAGAACCCGCGATCACACCAGAACAAGCTGTGGATTTGTGCGATCGACATTTCGGGATTGGCGCAGACGGTGTGATATTTGCTCTTCCGGGTCAAAACGATACTGACTATACGATGCGGATTTTTAACTCCGACGGTTCGGAACCGGAAATGTGCGGCAACGGGATTCGCTGTTTGGCTAAGTTTATCGCGGATTTGGACGGGTCAGAGGCCAAAACTCAGTACCGCATCCACACTCTGGCTGGTGTGATTAGCCCGGAATTGCGATCGGACGGTCAGGTTAAGGTGGATATGGGAGTTCCCCGGCTGCTGGCTGCGGAAATTCCGACAACTTTGGCTGCACCGGATGCGAAAGTTATAGATGTGCCGATCGAAGTTGCTGATAAATCTTGGTCTGTTACCTGCGTCAGCATGGGTAATCCTCACTGCATTACTTTTGTAGAGGATGTTGTGGCGGTTGCTTTAGAAACTGTCGGGCCTCAATTCGAGCACAACAAAGCCTTCCCGCAGCGTACCAATACGGAATTTATTCAAGTGGTACGTTCAGACTATGTAAAAATGCGGGTGTGGGAAAGAGGCGCGGGTGTTACTCTAGCTTGTGGGACTGGTGCTTGTGCTGCTGTGGTAGCTGGGGTGTTGGTAGGAAAGTGCGATCGGGCAACTGCTGTTGAGCTCCCCGGCGGCGTTTTGGAAATCGAATGGGCAGAAGTTTCTGGGCGGATTTACATGACCGGGCCGGCACAGCGAGTATTTACTGGTTGTATTAGTCATTAGTCATTAGTCATTAGTCATTAGTTATTAGTCATTAGTTATTAGTCATCAGTCATTAGTCAGAAGGGATTTTTTGTTTAATTAACAAGCAATAAAAATTATTGAATTCAAAATTTTTATTGAATTCTGACCAATGCCTTCCGCCTTCGCAAATCATATCATGTCCGGTTGAGCGACCGCGATTTTTGTAGGGCCCGTGAGCCAACAATACCTGCCAATAATTGACAATCTCAAAAACCCGCCCAGACGGGGATATTATGGTTAATTGATCGGACATGATATTATTGGCTGCGGACTGAAGACTGAAGACTAATAACTAAGCCTGAAATCTAAAATCTAAAATCTAAAATCTAAAATCTAAAATTAAGTAGGTGGGCTTGCATGGCTGGAGGTATTTATCTGATTCAGGACGACGACAGGCTGGTAGAAATGATGGAACAGCCCTACGACTCGGAAGACCAGTTACAAGAGTTGCTAGTAACTTATCCTAATTTGATCGCGGGAGACCAAATCGATCGGGCTACGGCGCGGAGGTGGCTGTTAATTTCGCGGGAAGCTGCACCCAGCGATGAGGAAACAGCGGTGCAGTGGTCGCTGGATCATTTGTTTCTCGACCAAAATGCAGTTCCTACTTTGGTGGATGTCAGGCGAACTCCTAATGCGGAACTGCGGCAAAAAGTTTTGGGCCAGTCGATCGACTATGCTGCTAATGCGTTGGTTTACTGGCCTGTCGATTCAATTATTGCTCTGTTTGAAGCTAATTGTCGCGATCGGGGTCGCGATCCCGAACAGATTTTTGAAGAGTTTCTCGGTGCAAATGCTAATGAAGACCTATTTTGGCAGAAGGTTAAAACTAATTTGCAAGCGGGTAAAGTTCGCTTAGTGTTTGTAGCTGACGAGATTTCCGCTGAAATGCGCCGAGTTGTGGAATTTCTCAACGAACAAATGGACCCGGTTGAAGTTTTGGCCCTGGAAATTAAGCAGTATGTAAGTGAAGACGGTTTGAAAACGTTGGTTCCCAGAGTCATCGGTCAGACAGCGGAAGCACAGCAGAAAAAATCCAGCGCAACGCGCGAAAGAAGGCGCTGGGATGAATCTTCATTTTTTGCGGAAATCAAAGCTAGACGAGGCGCGGACGAGGCGCAAATGGCAAAAGCAATTTACCTTTGGGCAAAAAGTCAAGAACCCGAAGTTCAAATCCACTGGGGAACAGGGGACGCCTATGGCGGTTTCACGGCTCAATTGCCTCAAAGGGGAAGAAAACCCTATCAGTTATTCACTGTAGATATTGCTGCCAGAATGGAGATTTCTGCTGATAATTACGGTTCCCAGCCGCCGTTTAATGCGGAACAAAATTGGCTGGAATTGAGAAGTAAGCTGAGTTCGATCGGTCTGTCGCTGCCTATAGAACCGGGTGAGAGAAGGTCGCCGAGTCTGGCTTTGTTTACTTTGCAAGATGAATCTGCACTGAAGCAAGTTATGGAAACTTTTGATTGGGTGATCGAGGAAATTAAAAAAGCGTAGTTATTGGGAATTGGGATAGGGCATGGGGCATGAGCATTGGTGTCAACTTAAGCTTTTGGTCCACCAGTCCTCCCGCCCACCCGTCAGTCCGCCAGGGAATGAATTCCCTGTCTAATAGCTAAAGTCCTCTCAAAGAGGACTAATGAGTTCTTCAGTCCTCTTTGAGAGGACTTTAGCTTTGAGGCAGGGGTTTAAACCCCTGCCGGACTATCGGTTTGATGTTAAGTTGACACCAATAGGGCATGGGACGCAGCCTACTTACTTCACTTTCTTGAGAACCGCTATAAATGGTTTCAGAGAAAAGTTAAGAGCGTAGAAGGGGAAGTTCCGGTTAAAATAGAATAGCTCACCAAAACAAGTAGAGTAAGTTTATGATGGTGTTTGAACTTTTTGCACAACTTGTGGGAATTCAAGAGTCATTTTATATTGGTTTTTCGTCAGGGGAGGATAACGAACATTATTTTGTTATGCAAAGACATGAATTTCATAAAGAAGATGCTCTTCCCAACGTAGGGAGTGTTTACTGGGAGATAGACGATCAGTCTTGGGGAGAATATGGAGGAATTAAAGAAGTTACTTTAAACCGCGAACGCTTAATTGTTCGTTTCGATCCTTCAAGACCCAATCCTCATACAAATTGCGAGGAGGCAAGAATTGCTTTTTCTGTAAATGATTCAGAATTTCAGAAGTTGCAGAACACCTTGCAGAAGATAATGCTGGGTTATGAGGATAGGTTGAATTTAATTAATTAGTCAATTGCGTCAAGATTGTACTTGAAAGTCAATGCCCAATTCCCCATGCCCTATGCCCCATGCCCAATAACTAATAGCGAATGTTTGCTTGTTTCAAACGCCGCAGGGCTTCTCCCAGTCGATCGCAATCTGCAATCAAACTAATTCTCACATATCCTTCGCCGCCTGGCCCAAAAGCATTGCCCGGAGTCACCACAACACCCGTTTGCTGCAAAACATTCAGGGCAAAATCAGTCGAACTCATGCCCGGAGTGCAGGGAACCCAAAGATACATTGCAGCCAGAGGTTTGGGAATATTCCACCCTAATTCTGCCAATCCTTCCACCATGAAATCCCGGCGAGTCCTGTAACGATTCTGCACTTCGTGCAAGTAACTGTCCGGCAATTGCAGTGCTGTTTCTGCTGCTGTTTGCAAAGCGGAAAATATACCGTAATCTAGGTTAGTTTTTAATGTCCGCAAACCTTGAATAATTTTGCTATTTCCTACTACAAAACCGACGCGCCAGCCGGCCATATTGTAGGTTTTGGACATGGTGTGAAATTCGACACCGATTTCTTTACCGCCGGGAATTTCTAATAAGCTTGTCGGTTGATAGCCGTCAAAGGCTAATTCCGCATAACACAAGTCGTGAACCAGCAAGATTTGATGTTTGTGTGCGAAAGCAACAATATCTTTGTAAAATTCGCGGGGTGCAGTTGCTCCAGTCGGATTACTGGGATAATTGAAATAGAGGATTTTGGCTTGTTCGGCTACGCTGTCGGGAATGTCGGCTAAGTCAATTACCCAGTCATTTTCTGGTTTGAGAATGATGTTGTGAACTTTTGCACCGGCGATGATTGGGCCGCGAAATAATACGGGATAAGCGGGACTTGGTACTAATATTAAGTCGCCGGGATTGATATAGGCGATCGCAAAATGTGCTAAACCTTCTTTAGAACCCAACAAAGGCAATGCTTCGCTTTCTGGATCGAGTTCAACGTTGTAGCGGCGGCTGTACCATTTAGTAATGGTACGGCGGAAACTGGCAGTTCCTTCAAAGGGTGGATAGCCGTGATTTGCAGAATTTTGGATGGCTGCGACAGCGGCTTCTACTACTGGTTGAGGAGTGGCACCGTCGGGGTTTCCCATTCCTAAGTCTATTAAATCGAGTCCTTGTTCGCGGGCGCGGGCTTTGAGTTCGTCGAGACGGGCAAATACGTAGGGCGGTAGTTTTTGCAACCTGTCAGCAGGGGTAATCCAATCCAAGGTCATTTATTTTTTGTCAGTTGTCAGTTTTCCTGGTTTGTAGTAAGGACTTTCGTCCTTGCTAGCACAGCCTTTTCAGGACTTTAGTCCTTACTACAAACTGTTTTAATTCTTAATCTTTAATTCTCCCACAGGTGCGGTGGTAGAAACCATCGCTGCCATTAATTGTTGGGGAACAACTTTAAAAGGCAGTCGGTGGATGTCGGAATTGGGATTGCAGGCTATGTCGGCGGCGCGCTGCAATTCTGCTATGGTAATGTCTCCGAGTCCGAGGTTGTCTAAAGTTTGGGGTAATCCAATCTCGGCGTAGAATTTTAGCAGTTGCTGTCTGGCGCTAGCGGCGAGTTGATTGTTTTGCAGCATTTCTTCTAGTCGCAGTTGTACTAAAATGCCGTAGGCGACTTTTTCGCCGTGCAATGTGCCGTGACTTGCTAATAGATGAGTTAAGCCGTTGTGGACGGCGTGGGCGGCGACGGTGCGACATTGGGCGCCGCCAATTCCGCCGATTACTCCTGCTAGCAATACGGCGGCATCTGTGACTTCTTGCCAGGTTTCGCTACCGGGTTCTTTGAGGGCGGCGGCTGATTTTTGGAATAAAATATCGCGCAGTATTCTAGCTTGTTGGACGGCGGAAATTATCAGGGTTTGTTCGGAGTGTCCGCTGCTGACTGATGCTTCGTACCATTTGGCGATCGCATCTCCAATTCCTGCTACTAATGTCCGCTGCGGTGCGGTTTGAATCAAACCGTAATCGAGTATTAATAAGTCTGGACATCTCGCTAATGTGACATCGTATTGGAATGCACCTTGTTCTGAATAAATGTTAGAAAGGGCTGTCCAAGCGGCACAGGTGGCTGCTGATGTGGGTATGGTGACGATCGGGATTTTGCACTGATGGGCGACGAGTTTTGCTGCGTCTAAGGCTTTGCCGCCGCCTACACCGATGATGAAGTCGGCTTGATGGGTTTGGGCTGCTTGGCGGAGGGTTTCGAGGCTGGTTTCGCTGCAATCCTTGCCGTAGGCTGTTTCGGCGGATTGTAACTGCTGCTGTTCGAGGATTGGTTGCAGGTAGGGTTGGGCGGCGGCGAGGGAGTTGCTGCCGCCGACGATTAGCGGCCGCTTTCCGAAACGGGCGATCGCATCTCCGGCTTGTGCGATGGCCGATCGACCTCGCAATACACAGGCGGGAGCAATTGTCAAGGAATAAATTGCAGTTGGGGTGGCGGTTTTAGTGCTTTGGGTTTGAGTCATCGAACCACTGGATAAGTGACGAGAAGGTTGACGCTTTGCAGGATTGCTGGATTTTCTAGGATAACTCTAACCCATGTTGGGCGATCGGGTAAGTTTTGTAAAGTTTTTATTAAGTATTGTGCGGGGTTGGGGGATGGGAGAGGGGAGTTGAGGGGAGTTGGGGAGTTGAGGGCGATCGAACTATCATTAGAATTGAGGCTTAACGTACAAATCCCAGACTCGTTTCACTTCTGCTGCATCCGGTTGAGAAATTTGCCCGATTTTCGCTAGCAACAAAGACTTTTCCAGACAATCTAATCTAGACAAGCGTACTGTTGAAGCAACGCGCAAACCGCTGGCAGACCAATCATTAAGAAATACATCAGTTTGGCTGCGGGGTTTGGCAGAAGTGACGGCGGCTGCTACCACATCCTCGCCATCCAACCACAGCAAAAGTATGGGGCGTTTTTTAGAGTCGATCCCGTTTGTAAAAGGAATATTTGCCACCCAAAAATCACTCCCGTTCAATAGTCGTCATAAAGTCCTTCGTCTTCGGGTGCGTAACCTTTCAAAAAAGCATCATGGCTGCGAGTAATAGCTGGGTCAATTAAATAGTCTTCGCCGTCTAGTAGCGAGCGCTTGAGAGGCGATGTTTCTGTTGGCGAAGTGCTAGATTCTGAACTTACGCTCAACGGCTTTGTCTGTAGTAATTTGAGTAGCCAGCGCCTGATAGGCAGTGTTTCTGTTGGCGAAGTGCTAGATTTTGAACTTATGCTAAACTGCTTTGTCGGTTGTGCTTTGTACAAGAGGAATTGCACAAAATCGAGCACTTCTTCTTGTTTTTCTCTCGGCAGAAGTCGCAGTTTTTCTGACACGCTTTTTTCGATATTATTAATAGTTGGTTTCATGGGTTTTTTACCCTTCAGCTTTGTTATATTTCTGCGTTACCTACATATTTTATCACGCCTCTCAAAGGTGAGAGCGTTTCTGATTTTAGCCAGTCCAACAATATAACCGACCCAAGTTCCTCACCTCTGTGGTTTTAATCGTTGGAGGTGGGCTGCTTTTTCCGGCCAAACACACCCGACATACTTAAACCAGTCACGAGCAAGCCGAGCATTCCCAATCCGTTCAAGATCGGGTAAATGGCTTGCAGGTGAAAGATTTCACCTGTATGAATTTTCAATAAAAATCTCGATGAAATTTCTATACCCAGCGGCCACTCTCGGAGAATGGTTATGACCATTCCAGTCAAGACAGTCAGCGCGATCGGCAAAGCAACAATAAGGCCTAGAATGCGGTGGTACTTACGAAATGCTTTCTTCATAGTGGTTGAAAGTTGGGGAATACTGATGTTATATTAGGAGGGAGTGTTGAGTGCTTGTTTCTGAGTAACTGCGATCGCATAACTCTCACAGGACTTACGCAGTCCGACGCAGAGAGACCGGATCTTTTAACTTTTATTCAAGGTTGGAACGAATTACCAAAGTTAAAAAACTCGGTTTCTGCGTCGGAGACTTTAGAATCAAGCACTCACCACTGAAATTTAGGACTTAGGAATGCTACTGATAGTCTTTTCCAGCGACTGCAATTGAGTCAGCACTTGGTCTTTACTTGGCTTAGACTTTTTGAGGTCGGCCATTACTTTGTCTGTGGTATCCTCAACTGCATCGTAGCTTTTACGATCTTTAGCTTTGATACCGTCTTCAACTTTCTTCCAGGCATCCTCGAATTTGTCAAATTCGGTTTTGGCTTTGGCAAAGTTTCCAGCCTCAACTGCTGCTTTGGTACTGGAAACCACACCACTCAATTCTGCATAGTTTCCCTGGGATGCTGGTTTCTCAGTTTTTACAGCAGTAGCAGCAGGAACCGGGGTGGGTGAAGTTGGGGGAGTGGAAGCTTCTTTAGCGCTGTCGCAACCAGCCAAAGCTAGAAGGCTGATGGCGCTAAGGACAAGGATTTGATTAAAACGAGCCATAAACAATCCTCACATAGATCGATACTAGAATCTATTGTGTCACAAAGAAATCAGATCGGTGGGAATAAATCAACACCCTGCGGGATAGTAAATTTTGATGCGGGAAGTCGGCTGATAGTTTGGTAAGTTTGGCAGGTTTGGGTTGAGGGAGGAAACGCCACTAGATGATGGTTTGCCACTGTTGACCTGAATCAAGTGCAAGCCAACCTACTGACTAGCCTCTTGTGTGTTTTATGTTCAGAAAGCTAATTCGGGCGATCGACATTCCTGATTTTATGGAGGATAATCAACACAGATAATTAAGCCTATTACTAATTCTTGCACAACCGTTTCGGAAACTTTGCCGATACATCTGACAAATCGCTGAGTAGTTACACTCCGAACTTGCAAAACATTGCCTGCTGAGTCTGCGTCTAAACAATTTTATTCAGTTCGCTGAATCAGAATCATGAAAGGGCGATTTTGAAATTTAGGTTGCCATGTAGCCACAGGAATTATAATCCGCATGGGGATAGAACTAAACATTTCCGAACTAATCACAACCGCAGGACGTGTTTTCTGAATTTCTTGTCCTCGGGTTGGATCAAGTTGTACCAGCCAAACCTCTCATCGTTTTGGGTTAGTAGTCATACTCAGTCTCCCAGTCTTCGCCATCGAGTACCGAAAACTCGGTTAATTCAGGATATGTCAAAAAATCTTCGGCTGTAGCAGGTATAAATGGTGCTAGTATTTTATGGCGTTCTGCTATTGGCAGGCTAGCAATTTCTCGCTTGTGATAGCTTGAGAGTAGGTGCGGTTGTTGACGAACTGTTAGACTCAGAACTTTCGCTGGCTAACTGCTTTTTCTGTTCCGCTTTTTGCACGAGGAATTGTGCAAAGTCGAGCACTTCTTGTTGTTTCTCCGTTGGCAACTGTCGCAGCTTCTCTAAGACTGCTTGCTCAAAATTAATTGTTTCTGACATTTGAATTACCTTCCCTAAGCATTTATCAGTTTATTTCTCACGCAGTCAAGTTTTGTAGTTCCATGTTTGCCAATCGCGCCATAATTTTTATCTTTCCCTCTTACTTCACCCATCACACCGCCAAATCTTGATACTCCCACCATTACTGCCACTAACCAGAGTGTTTCCATCTGGGCTAAAACTGACCGAATTAACCTTGTTTGAATGCCCTGTAAGAGTGCGATTTTCCTGTCCGGTTTTCAGATTCCAAAGCTTGATAGTATTGTCATTACTTCCACTTGCAATAATTTGTCCCTCCGGGCTGATGACAAGGGAAAAAACCCCGTGTGAATGCCCTGTTAGAGTGCAAATTTCCTGTATGGTCTTCAGATTCCAAAGTTTGATAGTCTTGTCTCCACTACCACTAGCAAGAATTTGTCCATCCGGGCTGAAGGCGACAGAATAAACTGACTCTGAATGCCCAGTAAAAGTGCAAATTTCCTGTCTGGTTTTCAGACTCCACAGTTTGATAGTTTTGTCCCAACTGCCACTAGCAATATTTTCTCCATCCGGGCTGATAGCGACAGACATAACCAGGTTTGAATGTCCAGTGAGAGTGCGGATTTCCTGTTTGGTTTTCAGATTCCACAGTCTGATAGTATGGTCACCACTGCCGCTAACAAGAGTTTCTCCGTCTGGACTAAAAGCAAGAGACCGAATTAAACCTGAGTGACCCTTTAGAGTGCTAATCTCTTGTCCAGTTTCCAGATTCCACAGCTTAATTTGTTGGTCAGAACTTCCACTAGCTAAAATTTTTCCATGAGGGCTAATGGCAACGCAATAAACCGCACCTGAATCCGCAGAAAAAGTACGAATCAGCTCTCCTGTATGGAGATTCCAAAGTTTGCTACAATTTCCACTGCTGTTACTAGCAAAAGTCTTGCCATCTGGACTAATAACTACGCAATCAACAGATGACATAGCTACGCCATTAAGAGTTTTTACACATTTGAAGGAGTAAGCTTTTCTAATGGTTTTTTCTTCTATTTGTTGTTGGCGTTGAGCTTCAGCTTTGGCAGCTTCTTCTATTTGTTGTTGGCGTTGAGCTTCAGCTTTGGCAGCTTCTTGAGATTGACGTTCAGTCTCTACTTGCTCAATCAGCTTTTTCAACTCCTGTTCATACAGTTCTCGCTGTCGCCCCTGGATATCCTGAAGAATATCAAAATAAGGTTTCACCCATTCTTCTGCCAACCCATTTTGAGCCAATTCATCCTTTAACTTAAATAATAAAGGTTCATAGCCGGGGTCAATATTGATATAATACAAATCTGCTAAAAATCCAGCCAGTAACTTGTGAATCGCCACAATCAACTGCCGAATGATGCGGAGGGCTTTTTTCTCACTTACCCCAGATGCTAAAAGTGCATCTTTTGCCTCTTCCCAGTCAAAAACTTTCGTAGAAAACAGGGATACTTCCTGATTATTCAGGAAGCCCCAAAAGCCGACGCGAAAAGTTACGGCATAGTCGCTGATATCGCTATATAGAATTGTAGTAGGAACCGGAGATAAAATTCGCTGCAAGCGTTCCACATCAATATCACCAATCGACTCAGTGAAATAGTCGCTATAAAACTTAACTGGGCGTAAGACATCCTGTTGAGGATAATGCTGTCTGAGAAAATCTCCCACACTTCTCATCTCAATTGGCAAATCTTCACAGAAGGTTTCCGGGCATCGCTTGCTAATTTTTGGCGGTGACAGTAAGATTAAGAGGCGATGTTGCTGTTCAAGTAAAATCTGCTTAGTCTCCTCTCGATTCAACTTAGAAAACCAAGTATCTTTATCCCAAATTGTTTGAATTTCAGCCAGCTTTACCTGAATATCTTTTGCTTGCAATTCCCGCATCAAATCCCGTTGCAAAGCCGCCAGCTTCCGTCTGTCTCGCTGTTCCTGTTCCTGCAACTCTATGCGACGCGCCGTTTGTGCTACTTTCATCTTTAACAATTCGTTATCTCTGGCATCTTTCGCTTTCGCGTATTCGATCATTTCCTGGGAATAACGCTGTTTTGCTTGCTCTATCTCAGTCGAATCTGAGAATATCTGATTGGGTTCGGGAATCAGATATTCTACCCACTGTTGAGATTTATTGCTGAGGGTTTCTCCTAGTTTGTGACCGATATTTCTGGCAATGGGTGACAGCACTTCCAAGATTAAGGGAGCGATAGCGTCGATGATTGCGTTTGCGAACATAAATGTGCTTGAGGATGCGGTTATTAATAGTGTAGCAGGATGTTAGAAGGTATAATTCGGATGGTTGCCAGATATTCTGCACTTGTTGCTTTTTAGATTTAATTTCATCATGAATACTCCTGGACGCAGAAACCAGGTTTTTTACGGAAATAACGTTACATTTTTTACCGACAGGTGAAACCCGATCGCTCGCCCCTTTACCATATCCTAGAAAAACACAGGCACGGCCAAGGCTCAAATCAGCTCGGGATCGATCGCCTTCTCTGTGCGATCGCGCAGGAAACCATCCCTAGTTGATGATGGTTGTAACAGAATTTGTGGGATTATGATTTCTGTGCAATCAGCCTTCTTGCCTTCATGCCAACGAATGATTCTGACCTACAAATCCAAGCGCGAAGAATTCTAGACGCGATTGCTTTCATTCCTTTTGAGCAATGTCAACCCTTGACCCGTGGGTTTGAGAGCATTCCTGCGCGTCCTGGCATTTATGCAATCAGGCACAGAACTGATGGATTGCTCTACATCGGTAAAACCAAGAGCTTACGAGGTCGCTTCAGTGGTGGGCACAAAGCTTTTTTGTGGGCATGGCTCGATAAATATAGCGATGAAGACATACGGATTGCAGTACAGACAATTTCTCACTGGCAGAACCCTGCGTTACTATTGGAGCTAGAAGCCATCATTCTAAGAGCTACTGAACCCCCTTACAACGTCCAAATTCCAACTGAGATGTAAATGCCATGCAAGCCAAACTTCAAGAGCAACTTTCCCTCGCTGATGCCGAAGTTATTTTAGGACGTTTTCCTGAACGAATTCGTGCTGCCCTAATTGCTCGTGCTGCTGAAATTGAATACCCAATCGAAGCAGTCATTGAGATGGCGATCGCTAGTTTCCTTGACACGGAGGCATTAGGTTTTGCAGATTGCAAACCAGGACGCGGACAATAACAGCGTCAAGTGGCGATCGCCGCGGTCTAACAACCCGGTTGGAGCGGACTACCGAAAGATATTGGTGGTGATGCAAAAGTTATTTCTAGCCACTCAACCGGAACGTTGCTTTTGGCTGAAACAATGCTTCTAAATTATCGGCCAGTGTTTAACATTAAGCTATTCACCTCTAATTGCTGGAGTTCATTCTATGAGAAAGCCACAAACTGTTAAAGCTTTGGAAGAGCTAGGACGGGTTCAACTGTCTAAGAGTTTTTTCATGCGTGAGTTTCTTTATTCAGAAATCTCTCAAATTGAAGGTATCCCTAACATTCCTAGCGATCCTGACTTGGCGATCGCAGCAGGAAAGAATTTGTGTGAGAGGGTGCTTGAACCAATTCAAGATGCGCTTGGTCGGATTAGTATCCGCTCAGCCTATCGTTCTTCTGCAGTGAACGCCAAAGGAGCAGAGAATAAAAATCAGTACAACTGTGCCAGTAATGAGTCCAACTATGCAGAACATATCTGGGATGTAAAAGATTCAGATGGGTATATGGGAGCAACAGTATGTATTGTTGTTACATCATTCATTCCTTACTACGATCGCACTCAAGATTGGACAGCATTGGCATGGTGGATACATGACCACATTGATGCTTATGCAGAAATGACCTTTTTCCCAAAGTATGCAGCGTTCAACATTAGCTGGCGCGAGAATCCTAATGTTTCAAAAGTAATTTATAGCTACGTCGAAAACCCGCACACTGGTAAGAAGAGCGGGTATCTGACAAAGAAGGGGATGGATAATTTCTTAGGTTTGCATGAGCAGTTTTACCAAGAATTTATCGATCGCTAACTAACCATTGCCTTGAACTTCTATGCGATAGTTGTAGCCCTGTTCGGTGAGGAATAGTTGGCGGTGTCGGGCAAAATCTTCCTCGCAAGTTTGTAGCGATACTAATGTATAAAAGCTGGCATTGTGTCCGTCGGCTTTGGGACGGAGAATTCGTCCGAGGCGCTGCGCTTCTTCTTGGCGAGAACCATACTTTCCCGATACTTGAATCAACACATCGGCATCGGGTAAATCGACGGCAAAATTGCCCACGCGAGATAGAATTAACCCTGGAATCTCTTTATGACGGAATGCTTCGTATAACCGATCGCGCTCTGCCTGTTTTGTCTTCCCCGTAATCAGAGGCAATTCGGTAATTTTGGCGATCGCATCCAACTGTTCGAGATACTCACCAATAATTAAAATACGGTGTCCCGCCTCCTTTTGCAACAAACTTTGCACCACATCCAACTTACCCGGATTTTCCGCAGCAATCCGAAACTGATTGCGGCGGGGCGCTAGGGCATATTCCATTTTTTCCGCCTCATTTTGGGCGACGCGGATTTCCGTACAATTCGCAGTGGCAATAAATCCCTGTCCTTCCAATTCGCGCCAAGGTACGTCATAGCGCTTGGGCCCAATCAACGTGAATACATCGCCTTCTTTCCCGTCTTCGCGAATCAATGTCGCAGTTAAACCTAACCTGCGTCGTGCTTGTAATTCCGCAGTAATCCGAAATATCGGTGCAGGTAATAGATGGACTTCATCATAAATAATCAGTCCCCATGATTGGGCATTAAACAACTCGAAATGCGGGAATTCATCATCTTTATTCGATCGATAACTTAGCATTTGGTAAGTCGATAGGGTGACAGCAGCCGTCTGTTTGGTGACACTGCTGTACTCAGCGATCGCATCCTCAGTTAAACTTGTTTTGTCTAATATTTCTCTGCGCCACTGGTGCACAGAAGTCAAACTGCTGGTGAGGATGAGTGTCTTTTGCTTTACCAAACTCATCGCTAACATCCCGACTATGGTTTTACCAGCCCCGCAGGGTAGGACGATCGTGCCACTTCCACCTTTTACCTCCCCGTCCTGATAGAATGCCTCTGCTGCTTCTTGTTGATAAGCACGCAAATTAAAGGGCAAATCTGTTAGAGTACGATCACGCAAAGAAATCCCTAATTCGGCACCCTCGACATATCCAGCCAAATCTTCTGCCGGATAGCCCACCGCTAGTAAAGCTTGCTTGAGTACGCCGCGATTCCCGGCATCGACTTGAAAGCAAAGATCCGAGATGCGCTTGCCCAACATTGGTTTGACGCGATCGTCCCGTACCAGCAATTCCGCTAGGGGCAAATCGGCAATTCGCAGTTGTAAATCGGGGCTAGCCGCATCGATTCTTTCAATTACAGTTAATCCATACCGCGCCCCCAACAGTTCAATTTCCTGCGCTACCGACTCAGGAATGGGATACTTGGCATACTTTCGCAAAGCGGAGATCGCCTCTTCAACTGGCATTCCCGCCGCCCGCGCATTCCACACGCTGAGGGGCGTGATGCGATAGGTGTGGATGTGTTCGGGACTTTTGATTAATTCGGCAAAGGGGGCGATCGCTTCTCGCGCCTGTTGTGCTGTGGGGGCGTGAACTTCTAGTAAGATCGATCGATCGCTTTGCACGATCAAAGCATTTTCGGGAACATAATTCATAGGAAGAAGGAATGCACGACACGGATTAACACGGATACACGGATTAATTATTATGCTTGTCTCAAATGCGATCGGGAAGAAGGAAACTATTTTAGATACTTGTAGGGGTGAAGCAGTCGGGCGCTTGTCCCTGCAATAAATTTCAGGATTTGTATCGGAATGCTGCACTCTGGCGCGAGTGCGATCGATACCATCGGACAGGATTTTATACCACTTTTAAACGAAATAACAGTATTCTTGCCCCCCCCCTTTGCAAGGGGGGGCTAGGGGGGGTCAAAGAGTGTTGCACGATTTTAGAGAAATGGTATTACTATTTATCCCGCATTCTTGTCCCCCCCCTTTGCAAGGGGGGGCTAGGGGGGGTCAAAGAGTGTTGCACGATTTTAGAGAAATGGTATTACTATTTATCCCGCTGGGGTAACACGTAGCCGACTTGCCGCAGGGCGTTGCGAAACTTAGTTTCCTGGGATAATGGAACCGCCAAAGTGCTAGCGCCCGCTAGCTGACAGAATTTTTTGGTACGGGAATCATTGGCAATCAACACAGCTAAATGGGGGTTAGCACATTCGATTAACTTGACAGTTCCTGCATCTTGCAAACTATTCGATCGTTCTGTAACATCCGTCAAAAATCGCTGTACGGTTTCCGGTAGCGGTTCGATACTTCTTGTCTCTAAAACTTCTTTAAATTCTGCTAGCGGGTATCCGGCTTCAATGGCGGTAAATAGCTTTTGTCGATCGAGTTGCCAGACGACATCTGAAACTTTTTTAGTATAGAGATCGAGGACGATCGCATCTGATGTCGCGATGCCTTCTCCTGCTACAACAATATCTAAATTGGGCAGTACGCGGAGTGTTTGACGGAACTCAATTGCTGGCGGAGTGTAATTATGAGTCAATCCCAAACAGTAAGCCCCCAAAGCTGTCAGGCGAAAAGAGATTAAGCCGTCGTAGCGACTGAGAAATCTCAAATCGTCCGTACCCCAAAGATCGTCAAAATCGCTGGGTAGGAGAGACGGATCGGCATAGGCAACATCAATTATTCCCAGGGTAGCAACATACTCAAACAACAGGCAGCGCATATATCTTTCTTGCAGAATATGCCAATCGTGACTGCCGGAATATCCTAAGTTACCATACCCAAATTCAGAAATATAGAGATTGTCGGGATCGCGCGTTACTTCAAACCGATTGCCCGTTGCCAACATATATCTGCTAAATTCGCTAAACAGAACCCATTTACCGACAGGACATTCTGCTAGAATTGAGGCGATCGCCTCTCTCCGCCCCGCCACCGCTGTCATGCCGCGCGCCCCCTTGCCAGTTTGTCCTTTAATCGCATCAATGCGGCGAAATTCATCAAAAGAGTTTGTTTTTAACCAGCGCTTCCATGCTGTCTGTAATCCTTTGGCAGGTGATTCTTGCAAAGCTTTCTGTCCCGCTTTCGTCAAAACTAGCTTTTTGCCCGATAGTTCGGCGAATTTGCTCGCTTGGGCGATCGCGGCCCAAGCAAAGGATTTGATGTTACCAACCTCGTAGAATATATCGCCCTTTTCCACGGTAGCTTGGCGCTGTTCGTCGTTATAAAAATCACCCCCCTGCAATACAGCGGCGATCGCTTTCTGAGTTGCGGCACCAGGTAATGCGGTTTTCTCACTAACGGCAACTTTGCCCGACTGAATCAGACGCAAAACTGCTTCCAAATCCTTTGGGGCTGCCCGTTCCATTTCACAAATTGTCAAAGGAAGTTCGTACTCGGATACCTCTGTTTGAGATGTACGAAAGTTAGGTTTTTCTACACGAACCATAAAATTATCTGGCAGTACATCCCCAACCAGATTTAAGGGAGTTGCTTGAGGTTTTGGCACAAACTTCAGCAATTTTTCTTCCAGATCGTAGGGTATCGCAGTGCCGTAGAAGAACAAGCATAGTAGGGATGGTTCTCGGTTGTATCCATAGCTATCGCTTGTTCCCCAGTTTGGTTGTTGTCCGTATTTCGCCACAAATACATCGGCATCATAGCCACCACCTGACCCATGTATAACTTCCGCTACGGCCGCTTTTTGCAGGTCGTCTAATTGCGCCCAAACTTGCTTAAGTTTTTCTCCCTGCATTTGCTGTTTAATCCCAGCAACCAGGTCTGCTTTGCGGGTTAATTTACGATCGCCCGACAACAGTGCATTCAGCTTTTTTAAATCTTCAACAATTATTCCTTCGAGTGCCTCTTGGAGGGTCGGAACATCATCTATGGTTTGGTAACGCGGCATAATTTTTGGCAATTCGCCTGCTGCAAAATTGTTTGTGCTACCAAATATAACAACTTTCCGAAACTTGTAACTTGAATTTTTGTTACAAAAATCAGAACCCTGGTTTAATATTTATTGTTAAACAGGCAAATCTTATCTAATAAAGTCCAAAATGGGCAAACTCAAAAACTTGGGATTACACAACTACTCTTCTTCACAAATTTAGGGAAAAACCTTAATTTAAAATTTTAGTTTTGAGATTTAACTCAGAGTGTGAGATAATTATTTACAATCGTGACTTGTATTTTACTGAGTCCGCCGGCGCGCGGTAAAACAGCAGTGACAGTCAGCAGCGTTTTAAAAAAATCTCAATTCCCAATCATCACAAACAAGGCGATATGAGCGAACACCCAACCATCAGCTACCGCACAGAAAGCGACTCTATGGGAGACAAACAAATCCCATCTAATGTCTATTATGGCATCCAAACTCTAAGGGCTATTGAAAATTTCCCGATTAGCGGCATTAAGCCTTTATCAACATACGTTGATGCTTGTGTTTTAATTAAGAAAGCAACGGCGATCGCCAATGGCGAACTCGGCTGCATTCCCCAAGACATCAGTCAAGCAATTGTCCAAGCAGCAGATGAAATCCTAGCTGGCAAATTGCGCGATCAATTTGTAGTTGATGTCTACCAAGCCGGCGCCGGAACTTCTCACCACATGAATGTTAATGAAGTTCTTTCAAATCGCGCTTTGGAAATTATGGGCGAGGAAAAAGGCAATTACAAGCGCGTGAGTCCCAACGATCATGTAAACTACGGTCAATCGACAAATGATGTGATTCCGACGGCGATTCGGATCGGCGGATTGTTGGCCTTAGAAAAAACTCTGTTTCCGGCTTTGTCGGAGGCCGTAGTCGCCCTAGAAAACAAAGCAGAAGAATTCAAAGATATCGTTAAATCCGGCCGCACTCATATGCAAGATGCCGTACCAGTTCGACTCGGCGACACCTTCGGCGCTTGGGCGCAAATTCTGAAAGAACATACCTTGAGAATTGACAGGGCCTCCGATGATTTGACCTCCCTGGGATTGGGGGGAAGTGCCGCAGGAACAGGGTTAAATACTCACCCTGAATACTGTCAAAAAGTTGCGGAAATTCTCTCCGAATTAATTGACCACCCCCTGAAACCAGCAAAGCATTTAATGGCTGCTATGCAGAGTATGGCACCGTTTGTAAATGTGTCTGGTGCACTGCGAAATCTCGCTCAAGATTGCGTTAAAATGTCCCACGACTTGCGTTTGATGGACTCAGGGCCGAAAACGGGTTTGAAAGAAATTCAACTGCCTCCTGTGCAACCGGGTTCGTCAATTATGCCGGGAAAATACAATCCTGTGATGGCAGAAATGACATCGATGGTTTGTTTTCAAGTTATGGGTTACGATAGCGCGATCGCCCTTGCCGCCCAAGCAGGACAATTAGAATTGAACGTGATGATGCCCCTGATTGCCTACAATCTCATTCACAGCATCGAAATTTTGGGCAATACCATCAGCGCGTTGACTACACAATGCCTCGCCAAAATTGAAGCTAAGGGCGATCGGTGTCTCGCTTATGCTGAAGGTAGTCTCGCCCTCGTTACCGCCCTCAACACTCACATCGGCTATCTCAACGCCGCCGCTGTCGCCAAAGAATCTCTAGAAACCGGCAAATCTTTGCGACAAATTGTGCTAGAACGGGGTTTAATGAGTGCAGAAGACTTGGCAAAAGTTCTAGATTTAGAGAAAATGAGTGCGATGCCAACATCTTCTGCTAACGTATAGGATCTCGCAGGAATCAGCTAGAAACTAGAAGGCTGAACTCGATTTAATTCTGCCTTCTGCCTTCTGAGTTCTGCCCGATCGCTGTCACAGGTGAAAGTTAAACAATTCAGAATTCATTTTTTTTACATTTAATTCTGAATTTTTTTTATAGTCTAAAGTTGGGGAGCAAAAATTATGCGCGCCGGTTCTTTTGCCAAATTAACTCAAGATAAAGAGAACACAACTCAAGTGACATTTCATTATGTGGAAGGTCAGGCTGAAACTTTCACTATTCCGATCCCTGCACAAGAATTCCAAGAGGAAGTGCTGCATTTGTTAAATCAACCTTGGTTGACTTTCCATTTAGCCGATCAAACGGTTTTTATCTGCACAGCCAGGGTGGTAAAAGTAGAAGTAAAACCTGCTATCCCGGAACTGCAAGGTCAAGGAGTATTCTCTAACTCGCTGCGAGTTAGTACCATGCAGCGGGCTGCTGTTGGTAGATTGCCGATGAATAGTTAGGCTTCATTTGTATTGAGATGATTCTTGGTAACGCAGGCGCAGATCACCCTGCTTAGGATGTTCCGTGCCTGCGTTACATTGAGATTATTCCCGATCGATAACCAATTACAAATTAATTCATAATTATGTCTGCTGTTAGTTTAATTCGTGCCAATTCATACGATCGCCAAATCTTGCAAACATCTTTAGAAAGTTTGCTGGCACCCTTGGGCGGAATCTCGGCTTTTGTCAAATCGGGCGATCGGGTTTTACTCAAACCCAATCTCCTCACCGGTTCTCGCCCTACAAAAGAATGTGTCACCCGCCCAGAATTGGTTTACTGCGTCGCTAAAATGGTCATTGAAGCGGGAGGAAAACCATTTTTAGGTGATAGTCCAGCTTTTGGTACCGCGATGGGTGTAGCCAAAGCCAACGGTTATTTGCCGCTGTTGGAAGAACTGAATTTGCCAGTAGTTGAGTTTCAAGGAAAACGCTACGAAACTGTCAGCGAAGATTTCAATCATCTGCGAATTTGCAAAGAAGCAATGGAAGCGGATGTAGTGATTAATTTGCCCAAACTCAAATCTCACGTTCAATTAACCGTGACAATGGGCGTGAAAAACTTGTTCGGCTGCGTCCCTGGTAAAATGAAGGCTTGGTGGCACATGGAAGCTGGCAAAGATAGCGCCCGATTCGGTGAAATGCTAGTAGAAACGGCCAGGGCAATTAACCCTAATTTGACGATTTTGGATGGCATTATCGGCCACGAAGGTAACGGGCCAAGCGGCGGGGAACCTAAGTTTTTGGGAATTTTGGCTGGATCTGATGATGTGTTTGCTTTGGACAGAACTTTAGTTGAAATTATTAATGCTGATCCCGCGGCGGTTCCCACTGTAGCTGCGGCGATGAGATTGGGGCTTTGCTCGAATTTGGAGGATCTTGATTTTCCGCTTTTGCAGCCGGAAAATCTCAAGGTTTTGGATTGGAAGTTGCCGGAAAGTATGATGCCAATAGACTTTGGTATGCCGCGGGTGATTAAGTCTACTTTCAGGCATTTTTATATCCGGTTTATCAAAGAACGGATGGGGGCTTACGCCGATCGATAGGAGACCTTGGCGACCTCTACATAAAAATCCCTGCTTGTCAATCAGCTATTGTGATGAAGATTAAAGAAAAGTTTGGCTTCCCAACTCAACTGGGAGCTAAATTTTTATGTCAAGGCACCGTAGCGGGCGCAACATTTGCGTCCACCGATATATGAAATCGCAAATTTTATACTTCGCTTTTGCAATAAAATAAATAATATTACTTAGGTATGAAGGCAATAAAGCTTTTATTTATCTCGATCGCAGCCGACATCGCTACCCAGTTTTATAACTTAATTTATACTTTAATTATTGATGAATTCCTAAATATAGGAAAACTTACTCACAGCCCGATCGCGGAATGTGTAGTTTTTTATTACACGTGACAAAGCAAGCTAAATGCGTTAGCTTAAATGCGATGTAAGCTGAAAACCACCCCGCAGCAATCCTGTTTCCGAAACCTAATAATTTTGGGGCCGTCATCCGCTGTATTTCAGATTCCGCAATGGTCACTGGCACATAATTTATTTCCGGATTTGAAATCCAACATCAGTGGTTATTAGTACATCAAGTACCTAAATAATGAAAACTAAAATGCCAAGTCAAAATTGCTTAAGTCCTACCGTCGTCTGTCCGATATCGGGACAGAATATGAAACCGTGGCTATTGATACCCGGTGATTGGCGCAGACCTGCAAACAAAGAATCCTTTCAATTGTACTGGTGCGAAAAGTCACAACTTGGATGCATTCATCCTTTACCCGAACTCAACAAAATCGCCAGTTTCTACGAGATTGACGACTACTATACTCATCATATAGACTCTACAGGTTCCGAGTCTTCCTCTTCTATTTCCTTCTGGGATAAATTACGCACGCATCTAGCTTGGCGTTTCGATCGCGGAGTAGATGTCACAAGTCAATGGTGGAAGCAACAGTTCGGGACTGCTTCCTGCTCGATCTTAGAAATCGGTTGCGCCAACGGGTACCTGCTGCAAGAACTGCAAGCACATGGTCACAAAGTCTGGGGCGTAGAACCCGATCGACAAGCTTTGGTTTTGGCCGAGCAGCGAGGTCTTGATGTATTTTATGGTACTGCTGAATCTTTGCCCCCGGAAGTCACGTCTAGACAGTACGACATGATTGTGATGAACCACGTACTCGAACATACCAGAGATCCTTTACTTGCACTCCGCAATGCCATGCAGTTGCTCGTGGATGGCGGCAAATTGGTAATGGAAGTACCAAATAACTCTTGTATTGGGCTGAAGTCATCAGGGATTGCATGGATGCATCTAGATGTACCAAGGCATTTGTATTTCTTCACACCGCAGAGCTTCCGCGCTATCTGTGAAAAAGCCGGATTTGAGATAATTTCTACCCAGTTTAATGGCTACTATCGCCAATTTGCCAACAGTTGGATCGATGATGAAAGAAAAATTTTAAGTGTGTTGGATTCAATGGAATCCCCTCGGATGGTAAAGCCCAAAGAAAACAGTAAGGCCCAAGCTTGGAATCTACTGCTGAAAACAATTTTTGCGGCTGATGAAAACAAGTACGATTCGATCCGGATTGTAGCCCAAAAGCCATAGCAAGAGCGAGGTAAGGGCAATAAACTTTTGGTTTTGTATCCAGCTTGGTTACACAGTCACAATAGTTTTGCGCTCCCCTGCCATCATCCCCCATGCCAGGAGTGCGCTCAAACTGAGATCTTGCACCATTCTCAATTAGCCGTAGGGGCGGGTTCGCCAACAGCCTTAAAGCTTGCAAATAGGTTCTATAAACCCGCCCGACCCCACTCAAACCAAATGCGACTATTGACCCAGCAATCCACCTGACTCGATCGAGACTGACGCACAAACTTTGTATGTAAGGTGTGCAGTCGGCAGCTTACCACATAGATAAGGTAAAAAGTGTTTTCTGGCGTAATATCCTTTCCGGTGGCATCGGAATTATATATTCGGATCGTGTCAGTGGGAGCTTAATATCTCGCTACCCAAATCGCGAACTCTTAAGCTCCCACTATAATTCCGATGCCACCGGATTTGATATAAATTTTATTTAAAATGCGATCGCAGTTGCACCTCAAAACGATTAGTTACGATGTGTTTGCTTTTTAAATTTTTTCTTGTGAGCACCCATAATTCACCAAAAACTTTTAAATTTCAACCATATAATACTTCTTCTACAGGCGGCGTGGCGTCTGTGGGGTCGAACTGTTTGATTTTCAAAGCTTGTAGCAAAAACAGCCAGATATAAAGCGGATTCAAAAAAACATACCGCTGCCAAAGGCGCCGAGGTTCCTTCATCATCCGAAACAGCCATTCCAAACCTATTTTAGATAAAAAGTCAGGAGATTTAGCCAAATTACCCGCATGAAAATCGTAAGCAGCACCTACAGCAATCAATGGCATTGATAAGTCGTCCCGGTATTCGTAAGCCCAGACTTCTTGCCGGGGACACCCCAAACCGACAAAAGTAATTGCTGCACCGCTGTTGCGAATTTGCTGTGCAATTTCTTGTTTCTCTTGGGGCGACACGTGCCTAAATTTAGAAGGCTGAGTTCCAGCAATAATTAACTTGGGAAAACGCTGGCAGAGATTGCGAGATAAAGCTTCCAGTACAGAAGCTTGAGATCCGTACAAATAGATAGGTAATCCTTCTTCTGCCGCACGTTCGCAAATTTGTAACATCGCATTCGGCCCGCAAACTCGATCGGGCAATTCCGTATGGTAGAGCCAGTTTAACGCCCACCTGACAGGCTGTCCGTCTGGCAATACTAAGTCCATGTGATTAATCCGATAACGATGAGTGCTGTCGAGAACCCCAGTCATTACCCCATGAACCGCGAGAGCAGAAACTGACATTGGTTTTCCGGCGCTGGCTGCCGCAATAATTTTGCTAACAGCCGCTTCATAATTAACGGCATTTACTAATATGCCGAGTACATTCTTTTTCCCTTTATCAATCATGGAACACTTCTTTACACCAACGCTCGCGGTTACACTCATAAATCTCCCCTAAGATTTGTTTGACCTTGTATTCTTCAATTGTTTACCGCAATTCTCAGCACATTCTTTTTGCCCCGCTCACTCATTGGCATCCTCTTTCAGCCAACGCTCGCGGTTACATTCATAAATCTCCTGTAAGATTTGTTTAACGTTATATTTCATTTTCCAGTTGGGATAGTGACTGGAAAATTTGGAATTGTCGCTAATCCACCAAATGTGATCGCCAATGCGATTCCCTTCAGCATAAGTCCAATTAAACTTGCGTTCTGCAATTGCCTCGCACATCTGGATAGCTTCTAACATCGAACAATTGCTGTACCTGCCTCCTCCTGTGTTATAAACTTGGGCGCTTTTGGGAGCTTTATAAAATTCATAAAATGCCGAAATTAAATCCGCGCTATGAATGTTATCGCGAACTTGCTTGCCTTTGTAGCCAAACACGGTGTAAGGAGTTCCCGTGACAGCACACTTCATCAAGTAGGCTAGAAAGCCGTGCAATTGAGCTCCTGAGTGATTTGGCCCCGTCAAACAGCCGCCACGAAAACAAGCGGTGTTCATATCAAAATATCGACCGTATTCTTGGACTAAAATGTCAGCAGCTACCTTAGAAGCACCAAACAAACTGTGCAGGCACTGATCGATTGACATATCTTCCCGAATGCCACTTTCGTAAGTATGACCGGGTTCAATTTCCCACCTGTGTTCTAATTCAATTAAAGGCAAACTGTTAGGCGTATCGCCATATACTTTATTTGTAGAAGTGAAAATGAAAACCGCTTTAGGACAGTACAAGCGAGTTACTTCTAGAAGATTGAGAGTGCCGTTGGCATTGACGGTAAAGTCTATTTTCGGAGCACGGGAAGCCCAATCATGGCTGGGCTGAGCTGCTGTGTGAATTACTAATTCGATCGACTCGCCGTACCGCTGAAAGATATTGGTAATCGCTTCATAGTCGCGAATGTCCACATCTAAGTGATAATACTTGGTACCCAAAGACTTTTCGAGCAGTTGCCGGTTCCAGTTTGTAGAACCATCAGCACCAAAAAAGAACTGGCGCATATTATTGTCGATCCCAACTATATCTAAGCCTTGTTTGGCAAAGAACTTACACGCCTCAGAGCCAATTAATCCCGCCGAGCCAGTAATGATTGCAACGCCCACGTTTCACCGCCTAAAAAAATATAGTTTTTTGTGTTTTTCCCGATCGCGCCCATCAGAAGTTATCCTGATTTTCCATAGACTATATCTTCGCACAATTGAGCAAAGAATTCGCCTTTAACATCCCAATCATATACTTCCCGAACGTGATTGCGACCTGCTTGACCCAAGCGCGATCGCAACTCGGCATCGCCGGCTAAATTAGTGATCGCCTCAGCTAGACCCTGCACTGCCTGTTCTGGATTGTAACCAGGTACTTTTATCCCCGTTTGCGCCGTCACTTGAGTAGCAGGCCCTCCCAGATCCAAGCAGATGATGGGACGCCCCGCCGCCATCCCCTCCAAGCAAGTCCAGCCACCTGAATCGTGCAAGCTAGGGTGAATAAGTACATGAGACTCCCCTAGCTTAGCCAAAGTTTCCTCGCGTGGCAGCCTCCCCCACAACTTAACTTGAGAGGCAATGCCCAATTCTTCCGCTAGAGACTGAAGGCGATCGCGTTCCGGGCCATCCCCCAGCAGCCAATATTCGGCATTCGGCAAGTTAGCTTGGGCAAATGCCCGCAACGCAAGGTGATAGCCCTTCCAGTGCAGCAGCCGCCCCATACTGATGAACCTGATCGGGGAAAGCCCTGGCATCTGGCACTCTCCCAGCCTCGCCATCTCTTTCTTCGACAGACACGCCTCGGAAAGCACCTGCACCTTTTTAGCACCCATCGCCCGCACCCGCTTCGCCGTGTCCTCCGTTGTCGCAAAAGCTAAGACACTTCGCCTAGCCGTCATCCGGGCAAAGGGATCGCTTTCGCCGAGCCGCTGTCCCCAATCTCGCGCCGTTTCGTAAAGTTTTGCCTTAAAGCTAAAATCAGCCCAAAAAGGTTTCGGGGCTGCTTCACCGCCGCCCACAGGCCCCCAAATAAAAGGAATTGGCAGCAGCGAGATGAAGCTGGGCGACCAAAATTTAACGTAGGTGACGTGGCGGGCGATATCGAAATTAATTTGGCGGTGGAGCTTGCGCGCCTCTAAATAAGCCAAAATTTGCCACAGGTAATAGTGCAATTGCAGCCCTCCCTGTCTACCTTTAAAGTTTTCGCTCCAGCCGAAAGGCTCAATATAGACAAAGTGCAGGTTAGGGTTCGGGTACGTGGCCAGGAAGGCTTCAATAGCGGTACGGTAAAAGGTGCGAGTTAGTACCCAAACTTCTTGATGCTTGGCGGCTTCTACCACCGCATTCCAGCCCACTCCTTCCTCAGATCCTTGTCCGGGTTCGCAGGCAAAGGCAGATAAAAGAATTTTCATCAACTTTTCTCCAATACTAGCGAAGTCACATCTGCTATTAATTTCGCAGCATTTTCGGGTGTATGTTCAGCAATCAGTTGCTGGGATTTTTTGCCCATGATGGCTAACTTTTCTGGGCAATCAATCAAGTCCCGCATCGCGTTTGCAATACCTTCCGACTGATAGGGATCAAAAATATAACCATTTTCACCTTCAACGATCATTTCGCAAGCCCCAGCCCATTTTGAACACAAAACCGGCTTACCAAATGCCATCGCTTCTAGCACCACCATTCCCCAAGTATCTTCTAACGTAGGAAAAACAAACACATCAGCTTCTAGAAAATAAGAGCCCAAGTATCCGTATTCTATCCACCCTGTCCAAACAATTTGTTTTTCTAAACCCCATTTTTTTGTAAGTGCTTCTAGTTCCGATCGCTGTTCCCCGTCTCCAACGATAATGACTGTGTAATTCGAGTATCCCTGGCTTTGCAAAATTCTGCAAGCTTCTAACAGATTCTTAATCCCTTTGCGGGAAATTACTTGACCCACGCACAGAAAAATTGGGTGGGGGAATGACAAGGAGATAGACTTATTATTTTCTAACTTTTGTACCAAAGCTTTAGCATCAGGAACCATGTAAGGTTGAGCAAAAATATTACTTTCGGCGGCCCCAATCACTTCTACCAAATATTCTTTACCTCGGCGACTATTAGAAACAAAGGTATCAGCAAATTTACCCATCCAGCGTCGAATCGTCGAGCGCACCTTAGAATCTCGAAAGTCTACATTCGGGGAACTACTTTCATAAACTAAAACCAGTTGCCATTTCCCTATAGGCTTAAAGAGTATAGCTACCAATGTCCAGATCGAAAATCCACTAGCAAAAATGACCTGGGGCTTGAATTGCAAAAGAGGAAAAATAATCCCCGGAGTAGCCTTAATATAACCACGACTGTACCCAGTTTCTATCTTTTGGGTGGTGATGAATTGTGTATCTCCCACAACTTCGACTACTTCTGTACCAGGAGCTTCCGGATCGTAGCGAGGCCAGAGGCGACCTGTATAAAAAATCGTGTTCGGAATCAGTTTTTTGAGCTCATGCAAAACCGGCGGCCAATAGGCCCCAAATTCTGCCGAAGGAACGAGCCAAGCAATGCGGAGTTCATTTCTATCAACCATCCTATTCACCTTGAGTTTTGTTTTTAGTCAATCCCAGCTTACTCGACACTGAAAGCCAAACTAACCTTCGATAAGGTAGCAGCCAATAAATTGGCCACAACAAGCCACCATGCCGCTGAGTAAATACTTTCCACTCTTGAGCCGGTTGCAGGGTAGTATCTTTGAAGGATAAACCTTTCGGTTTGCTCATTTTATCCAATCCTTCGCTTAAATTCTCAGCAGCCGTTTTGGTCACCTGGGGGTTGAGGGAACAAGTTCCTAAATGACCCGGAGCAATCCACACTGTACATCCTTTCTGTCTCGCTCGTAAACCATAATCCCAATCCCCAATATAATGGACAAAAGTCGGATCGAGGTTGCCGACAATTTGCACAACACTGCGGGGAACTAATACGCAGTTGCCGTGCATAGTATCGCAAATCTGAGGCTCTTTTGTTGGTTCTAGGAGACCATATCGGAAGGGGTGCAAAGGGTTATTTCGCACCAGGCCGCCGTATGTTGTTTGACCAGTTTCTGGGTCGCAGGTAGAACCGCCAACGATGGCTTTTGTTTCTCCTTTTTCTGATAATTTGTGACAGGTTTCTAGCAAGACACTTACTGTTTGTGGGTAAATAATAGTGTCATCATTTAACCAGAGGTAGTAGTCGGGATTATCTTTCATTCCTTCGCTGAAAGCCCCACGCATTCCCCCGTTCCAAAATAGGTTCCCATCGCCGCAAAAAATCTTGACTTGAGGATAGGTTTGACGGACTGCATCGCTGGTTCCGTCCGTGCTGGCATCATCCACTAGATAGGCTAAAATATCAACATCGGCTGGAAGTACCTGTTTAAAAAGGGCCTCTAGGCAAGCCAATGTTTTTTGTTTGCGATTGAAGCAAGTTAAAAGGGCGGCGATTTTAGTACGGTTCATTGTTCCCCATTGTGCGACTTTTAGCGATAGCCCGGTAAAATTTACTACGTAAAATCAGATTTTTACTTTGGAGTTGACACAACATCGTTAAAAATAGACAAATAGCGATTTGCTTGTATGTCTAAGGTAAATTCTTTTTCCACTTTCTGGCGGGCGCGAATACAAAGTTTTTGATGCCGAGTGGGATCTTCTAAAACCCAAGCAATTCCTCGCGCTAAGTCTTCTGTTTCATAAGGTTGAGCTAAATAGCCATTGGAGCAGTGTTCGATCAGATCGGGCAGTCCCCCAATATTAAATGCGGCGCTGGGGATGCCACAAGCAAGGGCTTCCATGACTGTATTTGGCAAGTTATCTATCACGGAAGGGGCGACAAAAATATCTGCTGCTGCATAAACAGTGGCTAGGGAAATATCATCTGCGAGTCTCCCGACATAGTTAGTTTTAAAACCAAGTTCAATGGGATTTTCGGGTTCAGAAGATCCAAAAACCACCAACTCTATCCGATCTTTCCAGCCTGATTTACTGAGGCTTTGTAAAGCGGGTACGAGCAAGTTAAATCCTTTCCAGCGATCGCCCGTTCCACCTGCACTTCCAAACAGTACAATTTGTTTATCTTGAGGTAAATTCAGAATTTCTCGCGCCCATTGACGATTTATGGGTTTATACTTTTGAGTATTGATGCCATTAGGAATTACTTCAACTCTAAAATCTTTGAATAAAGAACTAGAATTAGCGCATTTAGCTAACCAAATACTAGGGCTAACCAGAGTTAGGTTAAGCTTTTTCCAAGCTTTAGCTTTCCGCTGCCACACCCACCGTGACAGATCCGACTCTTTCTTACTGTGAAGTTGCGGACAACTACCACAAGATTGAGTGTAGCGATTGCAATCTTCACTATAATGACATCCACCTGTAAAAGGCCACATATCATGCAGCGTCCAAACTAAGGGCTGCTTAAAATTGGGAATACTTTCTACTTGTAAATAACCCCCACACACCCAGTGTAAATTAATAATATCAGGCTTGATTTTGGAAATTTGGACATCTAGAGAATCTGGCAACCATTCTGTAGAAAAAATAACAGGCCTTCTCTCAGGGTAAAGTCGCAATGGCGAGTTATATAAAGTTGAAATAATCTTGTCCAACTTATTTGTAATACTATTCTGTGACAAAATTACACTTGAATCGCCACTACCCTTATTTTTTACGAGCATTTGCGAAGAAACACCAATCCCCTGCAAACCTTGTTGCAGTCGATAAGCTGCGCGGGCTGCCCCCCCTTCAGTATCAGAACTATTGACAATTACAACCTTCATTTTCCATGCCTATCCTCTAGATTTCTAGCTGATTTTATCGGAATTGTTTCAAAAGTTTATCTACTTTTTTTTGCACCTTTCTTAACAACGGCGGATCGTAATCAAATAAAGTTTTTTGGGTAAAATTATCTGCTTGCGTATCCCTAATTGCAAAAGGCGGGTGTTTCATCGGAAATGTTATAGCTTCTACAGGCATATTACTATAAGGACTGTTGACATCCTCCGTATTAGTTCCCCCTACACCATGTCCGATATTAGAAACTAAATTAACATTCGCCAGAATATTAATACCATTTTGAATAAAGCTAGCAAATGTCCACTGACAAGCCCAACTCTGTAATTTTTTTTCATAACAAAGCTGAAAAATATTTGTCCAAACTTTTACAGCATTGGAGTCTCCCAGTACATCCATCAAAAAATTACCATCACGAATTTCTGGCCACAGCTTCATATCTAAATCATAGTGCTGCCAAGCTCGCCTCCAACTCGCCCAAGTCCAGCAGTGATTGTAGCGAGAAAAGTAGTAACTATAATCAGTTCTTTTCCGCCCAAACTGAACATTTTGACCAGAAATAGACAGAATTCGGTGGTCGTCTCGGTAACGATCGAGCAATTCTTCAGCGAAGCGGAAAAATGTAGGATGAGGGAGACAGTCATCCTCAAGAATAATTGCCTCTTCAACCGTATCAAACACCCAATTCATACCGCTAGAAACTCGCAGCCGACAACCGAGATTTACGTCTGCGTAATTCTTCAAAACTTCGCAGTCCCAATCAACTTGGTCAATAATAGCTCTAGCGGCAGCACATTCTCCATCTTCTCCAGGCCTATCTGGACGCGGGCCGTCAGCAACTACTAGCAATTTAGGGGGTTTTGCCTGACGAATTGCCTCAAATACTCTAGCCGTTGTATCAGGGCGTTTGAAGATGATAAAAGCGACTGGTGTTTGGATTTTGTAATTTGACATTGCTTAGACTATGCTTATAGTTTAGGTATCAGAGAGACTGACTCAGCCCAATTTTAGGAAAAGTCCATCAGTGATATCTCGCTCAAAATGTGAGTTCAAATTATTTAGTTTTTGTTGGGAGCATTGATTAATTGCTGATTAGCACGATCTATCATATTTTGCAGTTCGCCACTGGCAATAATAGGAGCATAAGCCTCATAAAACTTTTTCGCATTAATAACCGATTGTTTTTTCACTCTTTCGCTATTAAAGATTCTCATGCCACCAGCGCCCACATTTCTAACAAATGGGCAGGGATATAAACCTACTTGGTACCCAGCCAACCAAGCTCTGACGCTCGCCTCGTCATCGTCAAACTGAAACGGAGCATAATCTTGATTGATTCCTCCTAATTCCAGGAAAGGCTTTCTCCTCAGAAATGTGGGAGCCCTGTTAACAGATGTAGCAAACATAAATGGTATACCCGACTGAGGTTCTATGTAGTGAGGCGTTTCATAAATCCGCTTCTTAAAAAGTCCTGGTCGAGTAATTATGTCTCCAATTCTTTTATAGGTAGGCTCTTCATTTGGATTCACTGGATCTGGGGTTAAAAAGTCCAAGCCTTCTCTGCCACCTAATATTAGTAAACTAGGTAAAGCTTCAAACAAAGAGAGTGCGTTCTCTACCCAAGTATTATTATAAGGTGGTATATCATCATCTTGCAGTAAGCAAACAAACTCGCCTTTCGCCATCCCGATCGCTCGATCGTAGGTTCTTACCTCGAATAAGTCATTGCAGCGCAGTATAAAGTCATTGCGCCTATCCAGGTATTTCATCCACTCTTCGTAAGAACCATCACTAGAGCCATCATCAATGACGATCAGTTCTTCAGCAGAGGTTAACCTGAGTGCATTGATGATACTCTTAATATTAGGTTTTTTATTGAAAAATTGTACAATAAGTGAAAGTTTGGGGCTGCTTGTGTAAATTGAGCTTGGTTCGGAAGTTTTAGAAATGGTAACTTTTTTCTGTATTTTTTGCTCGTGCCTCTGATTCGCTAATTGTAACCATTTGCGAACTAACTTCGCTTTGAGAGACTCCATGGCTTCTCCTTAGTAAAACTTTATTAGTAAAACTTTACTTTACTAACTTTTAGGGTGGGTAATTGAGCGCGCATCTAAATAGCACTTTTTAGGGGTGCAAATTTTTGTAGCACAGGACTCGCCTTGGAAAATTAGATGCGTGTTAGCTTAACTATAGCAAAAAAATGTGAAGTTGACAAGCTCAATCCACAAGCGCACCTTAACATTTCGCCACTTCCTCTTTTCTAATCTTCTCCAGCAACTAAATCAACGATATCAGCAGTCATGTTCGATTTAAAGTCACAGTAACTCAGAATCATCCAACCAGCGATGTTTGCTAACACTGAAATCTGCATCTGAACTGGCAGAAATCGATAGCGGAAAGTAGCAACCCGGGGATCAGTTTCTTGGTAAAGGATGTCTTGGGCAAAGTTACCCCACCGCTCATCTATCAAATCAACTGTCATGCCGGCATGGGCAGAAGGCAGCAGCATATTAGAGCCATGCAAACCAATTACTAGACGACTCGTCGCGTAAACTTTACACATTTCTATTTCCGTTTTTGCATCAAACTTATCTACTCGATAGTCTTCAATCCATTCAGGGAATTCAGTTTTTTTGCCTAGACCTACCACGGCAAATTTTGCTTCAGGAAGGCGATTACGCATTTTTTCAAATAACCTCCGCACTTGCCAATTTTGGATGGCGATTCCCATATCAAGCATTTTGAGTTTTCTGAGAACTCGGAAAAGAAAACTATTGCACCAAAGCCGATCCTCACGCCAGACAAAGCTGATTTTAAATTCTTTTTCCTCAAAATTATGTTTGGGGACTCTAGTAAATCTTGTGATGTCGAATTTGCTGGGATGCGAATGTGCTTTACTCACGTAAATTTGATCGTAACGGTGGAATTCTTCGGCCACGAAATTCTCAAAGCTGGGATAATAGCATGAACCTTTTTTTAGGGATATATTCACCGTCCATACTTCTGCCACTCCATCGGGAACCATCCACCTTAGAAACTTTGGTACTATGACAACTACGCCACAATCCGAGTGAGAATCTAAATGCCTTTGGGCATTCAGCAGCTTTAACAAGCAGTGTCCGTAAAGATAATCAAGACAGTTTAAGACGATGATCCGCTTACACTCCCGGAAAACCTCTTTATGAATTTCTAGTTTTTCACTTTCAGGATTTTGGAGAGCTTCTAGAAGGGGTTTCACAAACCATTCTTTGGAGTGTTTGTCAGACCAAATTACTTTTTTTTCTAAATCAATTTGGTAGGGATTATGAACCGAGTGACCCACTCTCAACCCTTCGATGAATTCGCAATCGCAGTCAACGCACTTAGAGATTACACAAATTTGCATTCCGGGCCAGAATACGCTGAGGGGCGTGAGGGGCCTATCAGAATAAGGGCAATTTGATTTATGCTGAATATTTGGTTTAATTTCAATCATCTTACTAATCCTATGAGCCGGGAAGCAGCCTTGTACAAGTTAAGCGATCGCCAGATAAAATTTCCGAAAGGACGCAATTCCTTAATCAAGAAATTGACTAATATAATCACGTAAAAATAAGTTATCAGAGTAGCTGTGGTTGCTCCCAAAGCTCCATACTTAGGAATCAGCAAAAAGTTCAACCCTACATTTAAAGTAGATCCGACTACAGTCAAATAAAGACCGTAGCGCAACTGACCTTCTATGTTTAAATAGCTGCTCCGTGCTACTCCAAAGTTACTGCCAAATTGCGCCCAAACATAGATTCCAAGCACCGCTGCTGACTGTGCATATTTTTCACCGTAAAGTAGATGCACTATCCAGGGAGAAAGTAATGATATCGGTATGGCAACTCCCAACCATAAAAATATCATAATATCCGAGTAAATTTGAAATTTATTTAAATATTCTTCATAATTGGTCTTTCTCAAATTCGCTAATTTGGGAAAAATAGAGCTGGATATGATCATCGGCAAGAAATCGCAGATTTCTGAAATTTTCACAGCGGCAGCATAATAGCCCAGTTCTGCATTTTTATTCATCGCACCCAGCATTATCTGATCGGTTTTTGAGTATACATAAACTGCCAATCCCGACAAAATTATCGGCCAACTCTCCGATAGCAGTTCCTTGCCCCGTTCCCAACTGAATTGCCAATCCTTAATTTTATTCCCCGTAAGCTTATAAAAATATACATAAGCGATTCCTACCAATGCCACCTCTGCCAATCGCACCCAGGCGAAGGCAAGCAGGGGGGCTTTAATTGTCACTAAGCCAATTCTGACAGCAGCAACTAAAAAACATACCGAATTTTTAGCCAAAACTGTATATTTTGACTGGATTTGGGACTGAAACCAAAAATTGATAGCCTCAAAGGCATTAAAGATAGTTCCTGCTGCGATGATACCTACCAGCCACCGAGTCAGAGTGTCGTTGGGCTTGAGTAGCGCAATCACGGTGACAGTTAACACCAGAGTGATTATACCGCCAGTAAATTGCAGTCCGAAGGCAGTTCCCAGGGTCTCATTTTTGCATTCTGGGTCACGAGCGATATTCCTCACTACCAGAGTACCCAACCCCATCGTTGCCACCGAACTAAACAGCGACACAAAGGCGATCGCGTAGTTGAGCAATCCAAATTGTGTCGGACCAAGATAGCGAGCCACCCAAAGACCTACAAACAGACCTAGACCCATCTGCAAGATTTGGTCAGTGAACAGCCAAGCTATGTTGCTGAGTACCTGGCGCAGATTAGGGCCGAGCCTTTGACTGACCGCAGTTAACTTATCTAGCATCAGAATATTTTAAATCTTTACAAAACACAAACGCAGTTCTGGCAGGGTCGGCAATCTCGCAAAATTAGACTGGTTGATCCTATAACAACATATCACAACTTGAGGGAACATCTCAATGAAAGCAGCCGACCTAGAAATTGGAGTTTTTAGGCCCTCTTGCTCCGGGGCAGGAGGCAGGAGGCAGAAGGCAAGAGGAAGAAGGAAGGAGTTAGAAGAAGTGTTTTTACCAATATGAGATGCTCCCCAACTTGACCCACGATCCGCCCAATGGTTACTGCAATGGACAGTGCGAGCTAAAGAACGCCTTTGAGGGTTACTGGTGCTACTGTTAGAACAATAGTCCGGACAGTTTTTAAGCAGCCAAAGTACCATAAGACAAGACTGAAGGAAGGTTAGGGTGATTTAAAATCAAATCCGGGTCTAAATCTAACTTATCAATAAAGGTATAAAGTAGATGCTTATTGAGTTCCAGACGTTTATAAGAAGCCATAGAAAACACAAAAAATTTGGCAGATGAATGACAGCTAGAGAGTTGATATTTGGCTAAATTTAAGGCAATAAGACTGGCATTAAAATGAAAGTCCAGCCGTGGCAAATGACGAGCTTGACAATCAGACAATCCCGTAAATTGCTTGGCATCACGAAAAATAAATTCAATCTGGAAGCGAGCCTGATAATATTCAAGAATTTGCTCAGGTTGTAGATGAATATCAGTGCTAAACAATAAAGCATTTTTGATTTTGCCGTTGGCTTGAACTTCAGAGATACAAGCCAATCTAATTTGGCAATTTAAACAACAACTCGCCTACTACCAGTGTATAGAACCCATTTGACATCTAAGAAGAGGGTGCAAGCCTTCTAATCATCAGCCTAATAAAACAAAGGTTGAGCTTG
>NZ_JAUBPT010000051.1:0-3614 GCF_036700905.1 Microcoleus sp. S13_C3
ACTGAGGGATAACCGCTCCCATGCTCCCGATGAAGTAAGAAGCAAATGTCTAGACTTGTCTAGTATTTGTGTAGCAGATGGATGGTTATGCCCTGATTCGGCACATTAGAAAGTGGTCTCCTGAACAGGGAGGCACGATTCCTGCGATCGCACTTACTGCCTATGCTGGAGAAATCAATCAGCAGCAAGCCTTAGCTGCGGGATTTCAGATGCATATCTCCAAGCCTGTTGAACCTGATGAATTGCTAAAAGCGATCGCCCGTTTGCTGAGAAACTAAATGATTTGAGGATTAGCTATCATGCTGCTTGGAATAGATTTAGGAACAGGCTCTGCTAAGGCATTGCTCCTAGGGACAGACGGAACCACTATAGGTGAAGCATCAACATCCTATCCTGTTCATGCACCCCAACCTGGATGGGCTGAGTCGGAACCAGAAGATTGGTGGTTAGCGGTTGCCTCGGCTGTTAGGAAGGCAGTGGGAAATCACGCCGATCGGGTACTGGCGATCGCACTTTCAGGGCAAATGCACGGTGTTGTGCTAGCTTCGGAGTCTGGTGAGCCCCTGCGCCCTGCTATCCTCTGGGCAGATACTCGCTCTAGTGCCACGCTGAACACTTATCATTCGATCGATGCGGCTATTCTAGAGCGCTTGGGCAACCCGATTACGGCTGGAATGGCGGGCCCCACTTTGTTGTGGCTACGAGAACACGAGGCTAATGTTTACACCGAAGCGCGTTGGGCACTCCAGCCAAAAGATTGGCTGCGGTTACGGATGACTGGAGAAGTTGCAACCGAACCATCTGATGCTAGCGGTACTTTGCTTTACGATGTTGTGTCGGATAACTGGGCAGAGGATGCAGTCTGGGCGATGAATCTACGCTATGATTGCTTACCAAAAATTATCCCCTCTAGTGCGATCGCAGGCTACCTAACAACTATTGCTTCAGAGCATCTTGGCTTAAGAGTTGGCTTACCCGTTATCGCTGGTGCGGCGGATACCGCAGCGGCGGCACTTGGCAACGGGCTACTAGAGCCTGGTTTGGTTCAACTAACCGTCGGCACAGGCGCTCAAATCATTACACCTCGATCGCAACCAATTATCGATCGTCATGGTCGTACACATCTCTATCGATCGGCCCTACCTAACCAGTGGTACACCCTTGCAGCAATGCAAAATGCCGGGTTAGCGCTTGAGTGGGTGCGAGGTATCCTCGGCTTGAGCTGGGAGCAAGTCTATACTAAAGCGTTTTCTGTTCCCCCAGGATGTGAAGGGTTGACATTTTTGCCCTACCTCACGGGTGAGCGAACTCCACACCTTGACCCTTATATACGCGGGGCATGGGTGGGGCTAGGACTTCATCACACACAGGCGCACTTGATGCGATCGGCTTTAGAGGGAGTTGCTTTTGCTTTGCGACAAGGTTTGGAGGCACTGGAGGCAACAGGTTTTAAAGCGACAGAACTGCGTTTAGCAGGCGGTGGAACGGCAGAAATGCCTTGGAAACAATTACTGACTGATGTATTGAGAATACCCCTCTATGCAACTACAGTTGCTGCGGCTTCCGCGCGTGGTGCTGCTCTACTGGCGGGTATCGGAATTGGTGTATACGCAGATGCTAATGACACGCTCAAACTAACAGCCGCACCAACGCTTGCTGCAAGTCCGCAATCAGTTGATCCAAGCTTAGAAGAGGCTTTCATGCGATATCAATCCCTTTATCCACGACTTAAAAAAATCTGATACGAGTTATGCCTCAAGGAGGAGGTACTAGAACCTATCCACAATTTACTCTTAAGCTAAGGCTGTTTAACATCAGTCAAATAAAATAACTAAGTCTACTACAATAACAGGGAGATATTACATGAATATATTAGCTGGAATTAAGCTACCAAAATCAGCCGAGGTCTCGGATGTATATATACGGTGTAATGAATCTGCATCTATAAACTACCAGGAAGATGACAAAAAAGTTGTTTTATCTCAGGGTGGTGTTGTCTCCTCAAATTCTTACTTTAATTCGTTTTACGAGAGATATTATACTCAATATACAACTCTTAGCTCTATCTACTATGTGCTGAAACTTGAAGGCGATTTTAAGGTTTCTGTTTACCGAGAATTTGATGGACAAAAAAACAAAGAAATAATTTCTGAAGAAAGCTTTGATAAATGTCAATTCTCAGATCCTGTAAAACTATCACCAATAAATCTCCTTCAAGGCAAAAAAGCGGGCAGAATATATTTTGAAATAACTTGTTCTAGTGAACAGGGTGAATTTAAAGGGGCATGGATAGCAACCGATCAAAGTAAAACTAGAGAAGCATCCTTGGGGATTGTAATTTGCACTTTTAAAAAAGAGGACTTCATACAAAATACATTAAAGGCAATTTTTCAAGATGAATTACTAGAAACCAAGGACTTTAAAGTATTCGTTGTTGATAATGGTAGAACTTTAGATGAAGCTGATTTCGGAAAGCCAAAACTGAGGCTAGTTCCTAATATAAATGCGGGTGGAAGCGGGGGCTTTACCAGAGGGTTGGTCGAAGCTTTAGAGGAAAAAAAATATTCTCACTTTTTGCTTATGGATGATGATATAGAGTTAGAAAGTGAATGTATTTATAAATTATTTCCTTTGTATGAATACGCCAATTCTGATTTTGCTGTAGCTGGTGGACTGCTAAATTTACAAAAAAAGCATATTTTGTATGAAGCAGGAGCATCGTACAACGCCTATTCTAAAACTAGAGGATTTGGGCCTGGGGCATTAATTGCTTTAAATTATAATATCGATTTACGAGATTCTAATTCTCTCAACAGGTTGCTCAAGGAAGAAGATGTAGACTATGGCGGATTTTGGTTTTTCTCTTTTTCTAAGGAACTTGTTGAACAAACTAAATTACCTCTGCCTTTATTTATCAAAATAGATGATGTAGAGTTTGGTTTAAGAATAAAAGAGTTGGGCAATAACATTGTAGCTTTTCCATCAATGGCGGTGTGGCATCAACCAGCGGCGGCCAAGAATGTAAATTGGGAAAATTATTATTATATCCGCAATGATTTAATAGCTTATTCCATCCATTATTCTCCAGAATATATGGCGGCAGTTGAGCATTTGACAAAAGTAATCCTTCAGGCTTTAGCAAACTTTGATTACAATCATGTAGAGATGGTTGTAAAAGCTTTTGAAGACTATCTAAAAGGCCCAGATTTTATCAAAAACACTGACCCAGAAAGCTTTCACATGAGCATTGTAAAGCTTAGTAAAAGCTATAACAACCAAAATGAGGTAGATAAAGTAGCTGGTACTAACCTTTTGACTAGGTGGTTTAAAGTTGCTGCTGAAGGTATTAATGAATGGTCATCCGTAAGTGAAAAATGGAAAAGTGCTTCAAAGGAAATGACATCTACTATATTTTGGCAGCAATACCTTGGGCTAAAGAAATAGAATTGACCGCCTCCACTGGTTAATGGTTGACAGCTTAGGCTGCTAGCAACTCAACAATCCACCACAAAAGCGCCTTGGGATTAATTGTGGTAGTGGATACTCCCCCGTCACAGCGTAGGGCTGTTTCGGGGCAACCACGGGGAGTAGGGGTCGGATTGCCCCTACGGAAA